>JAGDCW010000128.1 GCA_017958305.1 Bacteroidales bacterium
ACATCAAAACAAGGCTTGGCATATACACAGATGATGACCAACACCGTAGCTATGACACCAACGATGGCGAAGAAATTGCGGAGACAGCGAAACAGTTTTTTCATGAGCGGTCGTTTTTAATCGGACGCAAAGATAAAGAAAACACCATAAAACAACTAACTTCGCGGCCCTGTTCGACCAATTGCTTAAATATGATCTGGGACAGGGCGTGGAAGCCTTCACCTCGCAACGGGAGGCCATGCTCCCCTATCCGGTGGTCCAGGGACACCAGGTACACGGTTGCCGGGTGGCCATTGTGGACCGGCCTGGCATGACGCGGGAGGAGTTGGAGGGCTACGACGCCTTTCTGACCAACCGGCCGGGGCTGGCCATCGGGGTAAGGACGGCCGATTGCGTGCCGGTGCTGCTCTACGACCCGGCACAAAGGGCGGTGGCAGCCATTCACGCCGGCTGGAAAGGCACGGTACAGCATATTTCACAGCAGGCCATCGCGATCATGACGCAGGCCTTCGGCACAAGGGCGGCCGATTTGAAAGCAGTAATAGGACCGGCCATCGGCCCCGACAGTTTCCAAGTAGGGGAAGAGGTGGTGCTGCAGTTCCGTCAGGCGGGCTTTCCGATGGATGAAATCTGGTCGTTCCAGGGCAAGGGAGACGGCCGGCCCATGTCGGGCGGGCACCATATCGACCTGCTGCGGGCCAACCGCTGGCTCTTGGAGCAGGCAGGCCTGCCAACCTCAGCCATCCAGGTCTGTGACATAGACACCTACACTGCCCCAGCCTATTTCTCAGCCCGTCGCGAGGGCCCCAAGTGCGGCCGCAACATCAACGCCATCGTGCTGACAAAGTAAGGTCACTCACCTACCACCATGTGCTTGAACGACTCGCCGAAGATGAGGTAGCCGGTGTTGCCGGCGATGGTACCCTCGTTCTGACCCCACAGGAAGGGCCAGTCGTCGTAGTTCTCGAAATGGTCGGGATGGCGGAACAGCAGGCCGGGAGCCACATTGCCCGGGATGAACGAGAAGTCGGCCCGGTTGTTGCCGTAGAACACCTGCTTGGGCTGGGCGGCCCCCACAGCAGCCACCAGCGACAGGTTGTGGTAGGGATGGCAGCCGAACAGGAAGGCCGCAGCCTTGTAGGCGTAGCTGCCATCGACAATGTCTGGGAAATAATGGTGGGCGAAGCTGGCCGTGGTGCCGAAGCTCACCACCGAGCCGCTGCCGGCCCAGTTGCCCTCGCCGATGGGCACGCCGTAGGGGTTGCGTTCCTCGAAGCTGTCGAGGTATTCCTTGTATTTTTCCACATAGGGACGCAGTCTCTCCTTGTAGCTGTCGTCCATATAGGGAATGGCATCCATGGCCGTCTTGATGCTGCCCGTGGCGTTACGTTCCAGGGAGGGCCAGATTTGCTCGACAAAAGCATCCAGATAAGACTGCTCGCCCGTGGAGACATAGAGCTGCAGGTTGGTGGCCATGTTGCCGCCCATGCGGCCGCGGCCCATTCCACCCCGACCGGACATCATGGCGGTGGCCTCCTGCATCAGGCGCTTGGACTCCTTCAAACAGCGGCGCGACAGGTCGTCGTTGTAGCCGGCCATGACGCGGCTCACGGCTGCAAACATAGTGGCGGCGTTGAAGTCCTGGCCGGGATTGCGGTTGGTGAAGGCCCACATGTCGTCGGGCGTGCCGCTCGACTTGCCGTCGGCCGATTTCACATACTTGGGCAGACGGGGGTCGTAGTGCAGACCGTCGGTGATGGCGGCCGCGTCGCCCAGGTGATGATAGTTGTCGAGCACCGAGTTGGACAGGGTTTGCGACATGAAGCCGATGTTTTCGGCCTGGGCCAAAAGATTGAGCACACCATGCTCGATATACTGCAGGATGTCGGGCTTGCCGTCGGGCCGGTGCAGATCGACATAGCGCTGGTCCTCATCGACGAAGGTTTCGTCGCGCTGCGGATGGAACAGTTCCCAGGCATCCACCAGGTTGCGCACCACGCTGATATTGGCGCCGGTCTCGATGTCGAAGTCGCCCGCGTCGAAATAGCCGCCCACGTTCAGACCGGGAATCAGCTCAAGAGGTTTGTATTTGGTGCCGGTCTGGCGACCCTGCGAGTGCATGTCGAAATGATCGCTCGGGGGCGCCTGCAGATAGCCTTCCTTGAAGGGTTCGCCGTGCCAGATGCGGTAGGCCTCGTTCACGGTCATGTGGTTCATGTGGATGGGGATCCAAACATCGCTGGTGGCATCGGTCATCCACTGATATACAGACTTGTCGATGATGAAGTTGCCCGTGCGGTAGGGGCCGTACTGGATAAAGTAGATGCCCGGCTCCGTGAGAGCGCTGAAGTCGAACTTGACATAGTTGTATTTGTGGAACATGCCCCACTGAGAGGTCGCTCCGCGATAGGCGACATGCTCGCTGCCGTCCTCATCGATGCGGTAAACGGCGGCCTTGGCCAGGGGGTTGTCCTTGGCATCCAGCTCGATGACAGCCGTCTTGGGCTGGTCGGGGGTATAACCCATCTGCGAGAAGCCGATGTTGGGCTGGCGGATCCATCCGGGCACGGCATGTGGCTCGACCATCCAGGAGACCACCTTGCCCGTCTTGCCGGCGGGCAGCACGCTACGCAGCACGAACCAGCCGTTCTGGGCCACCATGCGGCCGTCGTACAGTTCAAGCAGAGCGTCGTCCGAGCTGACCTTGATCATGCGTTCCGGTGCATCGGGCGCCATGAGGAAGGTATGTCCCGTGGCCAGGGGCAGCGGATCGACAAAACAGTCGGTTCCGCGGTCGTCGTAGGTGCGGAAGCCCTTGAACTGCCTGGGTTTCTCACTGTTGGGCACCGACTCGGTCTGGCTCACGGCATAGCGCGGGAAGCGGTTGGGAGACCCGTCCACGAGGTAGGTCTTGCCCCAGTACTGCGAGGGCAGGAACTCCAGGTTGAAACCGGCTTTGCCCTCGAGGGCCTCAGGCAGCGGACTGTCCAGATAGACAGCCATCTCCACGGCCGGGCCATGGGCCGTGACCACCACCCGCGAATTGAAATCATAGTCGGGATAGCGCAAGGCCACCTCGATGAAGTTGCTGTCGCGGCTTACCCGGCGCGAAGGCGAGGCCGGCACCAGATCCCACTGCTCGGGAGTCTTGTTCAAACGGACGGCACCACCCTGCACCGTTCTGACACCATGGTGGATGATCTCGATACCGGAGTTCTTCTCGTCGTTGAAGCCGCCCGAGAAGGTATTACTGAAGACCAGCACATTCACACCCTGGGTCTCGAAATACTCCTTGTCGTTGAGGAGCAGGTCTGCGGCCTTGTCGGCCGGCCGGTGGCAGGCAGACATTGCCATTAATGCCAGTACCGACAAATAAAACAGTTTTTTCATAACCGATAGTCTTTTATCTTGTAAATGTAACGCGTCAGTTGTTTTCCCAAGGGAAACGAGCTCCTTGGATCTCATGGGCCCGGTAGGGAGCTTCCAACCAGATGGTGTCTTCGGCGCTCAACCGCAGACCCACTGCCCGAACAGCCGCATCGAAATGCCGGGGGTCGGTCGCTCCGACAATGGGAGCCGTCACGCCTTTGGCATAAAGCCAGGCCAGGGCTATCTCGGTCATGCTAACCCCATAGCGCCGAGCCAACTCATCCACCCGCCCGATGATATCCAGATCATTGTCCTTCTCCGCATCATACTTACGGTGGAGCATCCGGTCGGTCTGACCGCGCCGGCTGCCGCTCTCCCAGCCCGGATGGGTCAAGTGGCCGCCTGCCAAGGGCGAGTAAGGAATCAGCGACATCCCGAATTGCCGGGCCACGGGAATGAGTTCTCGCTCGTCCTCGCGATAAATCAGGTTGTAGTGGTTCTGAAGGGTTGAGAAAGGTTCGTAACCATGCTGCTCGGCGCACAACTGCATGTTATGCAGTTGGTAACCGAACATGGCCGAGGCACCCAGTGCCCTAACCTTGCCCTCCTGCACCAATGCATGGAGCGTGGCCAACGTCTCCTCGATAGGAGTACCATAGTCGAAACGATGAATCTGGTAGAGGTCGAGATAGTCAGTGCCAAGACGGCGGAGCGTCCCTTCGATCTCACGGCGGATGGCCCGGGCCGAGAGTCTGCCTTCGTTGAAATATACTTTCGAGGCGATGATCACCTCGTGGCGACCGATGCCCGAGTCACGCAGCGCCCGGCCCAGGAACTCCTCGCTCGTGCCGCCTGAATAGCAGTTGGCCGTGTCGAAGAAGTTCACGCCCAGGTCGAAGGCATGTTTTATCATACGGGTAGTTTCATCTTGCGTCAGAGTCCAGAGGTGGTAATCCTCCGAGGCCACCCCGTAGGACATACAGCCGACGCAAAGCCGGCTCACCTGAATGTCTGTTTTTCCTAGTTTAGCGTATTCCATAACTTTCGATCGTTTCATATCGTCGAATCACCCTGCTAAGGTAGGACTTTGCCGGGTCTTTTCAAAAAAAAGAATGCAGAGATTCTCACAAAAAACATTTACCTTTACACCCCTGCCGGCTCCTCCGGTCTTTGGGCGGAAGCCCCGGTGTACGAAGCCTGGCCATACTCGACCAGACTAATACACATCATATTAATACAGAATAATTTAATAACAAATCATTAAAGCGAATATGAGCAAGCGTTTTTTCATCTTGTTGGCACTAGGAGCCCTCTCCCTCACCTGTTTCGCAGTCACCCCGCTGTGGTTACGCGATGTAAAGATCTCCCCCGACGGCAGCCAGATCCTGTTCTGTTACAAAGGCGACATCTACAAGGTCGCTGCCGGCGGCGGCACCGCCCAGCAGCTCACCACCCGCGAGTCGTACGAATACAGCCCCGCCTGGAGTCCCGACGGCCGCCAGATTGCTTTTGCCAGCGACCGCCAGGGCAATTTCGACGTGTTTGTCATGCCGGCCGCCGGCGGTCCTGCCCGTCAGCTCACCTTCAACTCGTCGGGCGAGACGCCCTGGGCCTTCAGTCCCGACGGCAAGTATGTCTATTTCTCGGCCTCCATCCAGGATCCCGCCCAAAGCGCCCTCTTCCCCCGGGCCAATATGAGCGAGCTCTACCGCGTGCCGGCGCAAGGCGGCAAGACCACCCAGGTGCTGGGCACTCCGGCCGAAGCCGTCTGCTTCACGCCCGACGGACAGACCCTCCTCTACCAGGACCTGAAGGGTCTCGAGGACAGATGGCGCAAGCACCACACCTCTTCCGTGACGCGCGACATCTGGCGCTACGATGCCAAAACGGGCCGGCACACCAACCTGACAGCCCGTGCCGGCGAGGACCGCGAACCGGTGTTGAGCCGGGACGGCAAAACGGTGTATTTTCTCAGCGAACGGGATAAAAAATCTTTTAATGTATACTCATTCGCATTAGACAATCCAAAGAAAGTCAAGCAATTGACTTCTCACACCACTCATCCGGTGCGTTCCCTTTCCATAGCCGCCGACGGCACGATTTGCTATATCTATGACGGTGATATTTACACCCAGCGCTCCAATGGAAAGTCGCAAAAAGTGAAGATCGAGCTGATCCGTGACGATGCCGCCAAGCCCGCCGACCTGACACTGACCCGCGGCCTGACCAGCGAGTCGGTTTCGCCCGACGGCAAGCAGGTGGCCTTCACCGTGCGCGGCGAAGTCTTCGTCACTTCGATGGAATACAGCACCACCAAGCAGATTACCCATACGGCCGCCAACGAGGACGACGTGGTCTTCGGCCACGACAACCGCAGCCTGGTCTATGTCAGTGAGCGCGACGGCCACTGGAACCTTTACGAGGCCCGCATCGCCCGCGAGGAGGATCCCAACTTCTCCAACGCCACCCTCATCGAGGAGAAAGCCCTCTTCGACGGCAAGGACGGCATCGAACGCACCCTGCCCCGCTTCTCGCCCGACGGCAAGGAACTGGCCTTCATCGAAGGACGCAAGGCCCTGAAGGTGCTCAACCTGGCCTCCAAAAAAGTGCGCACCGTCACCGACGGCAGCCTCTGGTACAGCACTTCGGGCGCCTTCGACTACGAATGGAGCCCCGACGGCCAATGGTTCACGCTCGAAATCATCGGCAACCGCCGCGAGCCCTATGCCGACATCGCCCTGGTCAGCGCACAGGGAGGCAAGGTGACCAACATCACGGAGAGCGCCTACATCGACGGCTATCCCCGCTGGGTGATGGGCGGCAACGCCATCCTGTTCCTGAGCAACCGCTACGGCATGCGCAGCCACGGTTCCTGGGGCTCGCAGGACGATGTGCTGATGGCCTTCGTCAACCAGGACAGCTACGACCGCTACCGCCTGAGCAAGGAGGACTACGAACTGCTCAAGGACCTGGAAAAGGAACAAAAGAAAAACGCGGCCAAATCCTCCGACAAGGATAAGAAAGACGGCGACAAGAAGGACGAAGCCAAGGACGATGTCAAGGCTGTCAAGGTGGAGACCGAAGGCATCGGCGACCGCATCGTGCGCCTCACCCCCAACTCTTCCGACCTGGCCGCCGCCATCCTCGACAAGGAAGGCGACAACCTGTTCTACCTCTCCGCTTTCGAAAGCGGCTACGACCTGTGGAAGATGGACCTGCGCAAGAAGGAGCCCAAACTCCTGAACAAGGGCGCCGGACAGGCCCGCATGGAACTCTCGGCCGACGGCAAGACCCTCTACCTGCTGGGGGCAAACAGCATGCAGAAGATGGAAACGGCCAGCGGCAAGCTCACGCCCATCACCTTCACGGCCCAGATGAAGATGGACCTGGCCGCCGAACGGCAGTATATGTTCGACCACGTGTACCAGCAAGTCAAACAGCGGCATTTCGACCCGAAGTTCTTCGGCGTGGACTGGGACAAGATGACGGCCGCCTACCGGCGTTTCCTGCCCCATATCGACAACAACTACGACTTCCAGATGCTCCTGAGCGAGTGGCTGGGCGAACTCAACGTGTCGCACTCCGGCGGCCGCTACTATCCCGAACTGAAAACCGACGCCACCGCCAGCCTGGGCCTGCTCTTCGACTGGAGCTATACGGGCCAGGGGTTGAAAATCGATGAAGTGGTCAAGGACGGTCCCTTCGACCATGCCTCGTCGAAGGTGAAGGCCGGCGCCATCGTGGAAAAGATCGATGGCACACAGCTCGACGACCAGACCGACATCACCCAGCTGCTCAACGGCAAAGCCCGCAAGAAGACACTGGTCTCGCTGCGCGGCGAAGGTGGCGAGCGCTGGGACGAGGTGGTGCTGCCCATCACCCAGTCGGCACTGAACACCCTGCTCTACCAGCGTTGGGTCAAGCAACGCGCCGCCGATGTGGAACGTCTTTCGGGCGGCCGGCTGGGCTATGTCCACCTGCAGTCGATGAACGACGGCAGCTACCGCACCATCTACTCCGACATCCTGGGCAAGTTCAACATGAAGGAAGGCATCGTCATCGACACGCGCTTCAACGGCGGCGGCCGCCTGCACGAGGATATCGAGGTGCTCTTCAGCGGTGAGAAATACCTCGAACAGGTGATCCGCGACCTCGTGTCGTGCGAAATGCCCTCGCGGCGCTGGAACCGTCCGAGCATCATGATCACCTGCGAAGCCAACTACAGCAATGCCCACGGCACCCCCTGGGTCTATAGCCGCATGAAGATAGGCAAGACGGTGGGCGCTCCCGTACCGGGCACCATGAGCAGCGTATCCTGGGAGACGCTGCAGGATCCCACACTGGTTTTCGGCGTGCCCATCGTAGGCTATCGCACGGCAGAGGGCAACTATCTGGAAAACACCCAGCTTGAGCCCGATATCCTGGTGCTGAACAAACCCGAGGACATCGTCCGTGGCGAGGATGCCCAACTGCGGGCCGCCGTCGAGGAGCTGCTGCGCGAAATCGACCGCAAATAAAGGCTGGCCAAACGTCCGGCCCATCGGCACAACAACAGACAGCGTATGAGGAACGACAGTGTCTCCGTCGCCAAGGGAGTGGCCATCATCCTGATGGTGCTGGCCCACACCCGTTTTTCCGTCTATGGCGGACAGCTCATCAACATGTTCCACATGCCGCTGTTCTTCTTCTTTTCGGGCTATTGCTTCAAGGAGCTGTACCTGGACGATGCCAAAGGCTACGCCCTCAAGCGGCTGAAGGGCATCTACCGTCCCTATCTGGTGTGGAGCCTGCTGTTCCTGGCCCTGCACAACGTCTTCTACCGCCTGAACCTCTACAACGCGGCCTACAGCTTCCAGGGACAGGTTTCGGCACTCTACTCGGCGGCCGACTTCAAGTTTCGCGCCCTGAAGATTGCCACCGCCCTGGGCGGGCACGACCAGCTGCTGGGCGGCTACTGGTTCCTGCACTCGCTGTTTTTCGGCTCGTTCATCGCCTACGCCTGCCTTTGGCTGCGGCGCCGGTTTGACCGGATATGGGGCTTGAGGTCACTTGAGACATGGATGGTTATCACGCTGATAGGCTGCGCCTTATGTCTATATCTAAACATCAGCGTCCCCTGGCTGGACATAGGCAGCAAGGAATGCCTGGCCGCCTTCTTCATCCTGGCCGGCCACTGGTACGGCCGAAAGGGTTTCCAATGGGAACGCAAGTGGTACGTGCTATGCGTCTGCGCCCTGCTCCTGCTGGCAGGCACCCGGCTGTGGCAGGCCTCCATGCTTTCACTCAGTTGGCAGCAGACCCTGCCCTACGCCCTGACGGCCCTGTGCGGCACGCTGCTGGTACTGGCCCTGAGCCGGTGGATAGCCGCAGGCAGCCACCTTTTCAAGCGCTTCATGGTCTTTGCCGGCGACCACAGCCTGCAGATACTGACCTGGCATTTCCTCAGTTTCAAAGCGGTCGGCTGGCT
>JAGDCW010000129.1 GCA_017958305.1 Bacteroidales bacterium
CAAGCCGTTGGCGCAACCCACTGCGTGACGGCAGCCCAGGTAGGCCGCCCACTCGGCTTCGAACTGCCGGTTTTGCGGACCCAGGAGATAGCGGCCGCTGGCGACCGTCTGCCGGACGGCGGCTTGGATTTCGTCGCCGTGCAGGGCGGTGACATCTTGCAAAGAGAGGAATGGAATCTTCATAGGGGCGTTCAGTTTTCGTCGATGGGACCCTCGTAGCCGCAAAAATCGTGCAAAAAGCGCTTTTCGGCCTGGCGGATGTGCTCGATGGTGAGTATGTCTTTGGGGGCGGCGAGCATCTCGTAGCCTTGGATGTCGCAGCTGTTGTCGTCACGGATCAGGCCGTAGGTGCGGCCCGTCTGCAGGCCGTCGCGCCGATGGGCCAGGACCCGGATGCGCGGATCGAGGTAGTCGGCCAGGCAGACCTTTTTGAGCCCGGTCTGCCGGGGCGGGATGTTGTATTTGTACCACATGGCCGAACAGGGCCCGTTGATGTGGTCGCGGTCGGCGATGGGCTGGCCGTGGAGCATTGTCAGGTAGTCGTCCAGGTAGTTGCTGTCGGCGGCGGCAGGCAGCAGGTGGCTCGAGATGTAGCCGCTGGTGCGGGCTCCGATCTCGACGGGCGAGAGGGAGCCGTCGTCGCGGCGGATCACCTCCAGGTGGCCGTAGGCGTTGGCAAGGCCGATACTCCGGTAGCAGCGCCGCCCGAAATCGGCTAGGCTGCGGTAGAGAGTGTCGCTGCAGGCCGCGGAATTCCAATGGAGCTTGACAGCTACGCGGCTGCCGGTGGTGTTGAGGCTGTGGTATTTGACCGAGATGCCATAGACCGAGACGTGGCCCTGGCCGTCGCCCAGCATGTCGATGGTGAACTCGCGCCCGCTCACATACTCTTCGATGAGGCAACGGTCGTCGAAAGAAGTGTCGCGGGCCAGTTGGAGGGCCTGCTGCAGAAGGTCGGAAGAGGCGCTTTGCGGCACTACGGTGATGCCTCTGGAGCTGGCGGCGATGTTGGGCTTGACGATGAGGTCGAAGTCGCGGTGCAGCGCCTCGAGCCTTTTTGAGTCACGCTGGTCGGCCATGAATGAGAAGCGTCCCAGCAGGCCGTCGCGCTGCCAGTCGGCGGTCATCTGCTCTTTGGTGAGCACCTGGTTGAAGCGCGCGGGCAGCTGGGCCAGGCCCCGCCAGGCATGGATGGCGTTGACGGTGGGCACGGCCAGGTCGATGCAGGTGTAGGCTCCGGCAACGGGCCGTCCCAGGGACTTGAGTGCAGCGATGACTTTCGGGGCGTCCTTGACGTCGATCTGGAGGTGACAATCGCCCGTGACGGCCGGGTGGTCGTTCCAATCGACCACGGCCACTTCGTAGCCCCGTTGCCGGAGTTGCTCGTACATGCCCGCCAGGAGCATGTTGCCGCCGAGTAGGACGAAAATCTCGCTCATAAAAAATGCCGTATAGCTGCTTCTGAGGCAAATATACGGCATTTTTCCGATTCCTGTATCAAGGAAGGATTATTCGAGTTGCTTGCTCAGGGCCGGCAGGCGTTTGCGGGTCACAAGGGGCCGGGCATTTTCCATCGGCAGCAGGGTTGCTGGAGCCAGTTCGAGCTCTTGGCGGACTTCCATCTGGGCCTTTCCAGGAGCGGCCGGAGCCTTGGCAGCAGCCGGAGCCTTGGCGACCTGGGCCTTGACCAGACGCGGAGCACCCATCACGGAGTCGCCGGGCTGGGCCGTATAGCCCGTGGAGTCGGTCTGTGCCAGGGGCTGCCAGTCGGTGATGGTGAGGGTTTCGTAGTTGGTGCCGAAGGAACCGGCCTCTACAAAGTAATTCAGCAGCAGATGGAACACGGGCAGGCCGGTGCTCATATCTGTGGCGAGATAGCTGGTGAGGGAATCTTTTTGATAGCCCATGACAAAGATCTCTCCATAGGTTTTGTGATAGTAGCCCGTGCTTTGGCGGGGAACCACTACCTGCTGTCCTTCCGGCAGGGAGGAATCGTATTGGAAGACGAGGTCGCCTCTGCCGATAAACCAATCCCTGACACGATAGTAGGTGCCTTGACGGGCCACTGTCATACTGGTGTCGGTGCCTCTTTGAAGGATGGTGTAGGTGTAGTCGCCCTTGCCCTGGTCGTTCCAGGGCTCGCCCTGTCCGATCTCGGAGGTGAAATAGCGGAAGGAATAATAGACCATGTTGCCCTCTTCGTCGTAGGCGAACAGCACGGCGGTGTAGTTGCCGGCTGGCTTGCCTTCCATGTTGTATTCGTAGTGGCCGCTCTGGGAAACATAGACACAGGGAGGCAGTTCCCGGTAGTTGAACCAGTCTGAGATGGCATCGGTGGATAGGATACCGTCGAATACGGTGAGCAGGCCAAAGTTGCAGTCCTCTCCCATGTCGGCATAGAAACTGGTCACTTTGCGCAGTGTGTCGGTCTCTTGCCAGCCTCCGGCCATCGACAGGACGGTGTAGTAGTCGGGATAGCCCTCCCAGTGGCCGTTCAGGTCGTTGGTGAAGTCGCTCCAGCCGCCGACGCCAAGGATCCAGTATTTGGTATTGAAGAAGAAGCTGTGGTTGGCTTCGTCGTAGAAGGAGCGCGACCGGTTGGGATAGGCCTCGTAGAAATCGTCGGCAGAGTTGATGCCGGTGCTGTCGAGATAGCCCAGGGCCTGGTAGAGCGAATAGAAGTCATAGACATAGATGGCCTTGGAATCGCTAGGCACTGGGTTGTTGAAAGTCTCTTGGTAGTTCTGGCCGAAATACTGGGCGGGGATGTCGATGGCGTTGTCGCTCAGGCGCCAGGTGAACTCGAAATTGATGTCGGTACCCCAGGGACCGTAGCCGACGGTGGCCTGTGTCTCATCGACGGGCAGCTGGCTGTTGTCAGTGCGGCAATAGCGGATGCCGTCCTTTTCGTAGTACATGAGGTGGGTGCTGTGCGTTTCGTCCCACCAGTCGCTGTTGAATTTGATCACAGCCAGACTGCCGTCCTCGTTGAGCAGATAGCGCCAGTTTTGTCCGATGACATAGGTCTCGACGATGGTGCGCGGCTGGGCGTCGGCAGCGCCGGAGACGATGTCGAGCTTGAGCGTGAGCGTGTCGCCCACCAGGGTGCCTTTGCCGGAGGCATAGAGGACAGCCTCGGGCAGGACGATGCCTTGCGGGTTGGCCAGGGCGCGGATCACCTGGCGGCCCACACTGACCTGACCTTGTGCGTCGATGCTGAACAGGAGGTTGTAGCCTTCCATGTAGGGGTTGACCAGGCGCCAGACGTTTTCATCGTTGCGGGCACGCTGCAGGATTACCTTCTGCGGATCCTGGATCTGCGACTGGTAGATCTGGAAGGCGTGGTCGAGCCAGGCATAGGGCAGTTCGTTGTAGTAGCCGCTGTTGGGGATGAAGGTGATGGCGGGCAGGTCGGTGACACCGTTTTGGAAGATCAGGTTGTCCTTGACGGTGTAGAAGCTGCCGAGTTGGACATAATCGAAGGTGAACCGGCCGGGATTCTCCGGGAAGCGGTATTCGAAGAGGTCTTCCTGGACGTAGCTGTAATAGGCGCCCTGGGGGGTGATGTTGATGAACGAGGTATAGGTGTTGTTGTAGTAGTTGAACTCTGTCGGATCCCAGGGCTGGGTGTCAAGCCGCAGGTAGGGATTGCTGCGCACCGAGCCGCCGTCGGCCACATTGACCCTGACAATGGGGATGTAGTCCTGTCCGGCATAGTAGTTCATGTCGACGACGGAGTTGAGCACTTCGACACTGACCTTCGGGGCTTTGGAGTAGCCCACGCCGTAGGTCGAAGTCCGGGCCTTGGAATCGAAGGGACGTACCCTGAAACCAACCTCGTTGGAAGTGATAAAATAGGAGGAGCACTCGTCGGGGTAGGCCACGTAGCGCAGGAAGATTTTTTCCTCCTGATCGACGGGCTTGCCGTTGCGTGTATGGATCTGGGCCAGGAAATCGTTGACCGTCATGGCGGTCAACGTGGTGGTGTTGCCCAGGCCGTTGGTCATGCGGGGATCGAAGGTGGAATCGACGGAGAGTTCCAGGTTGTAGTTGAGGTAATAGCCCCGGGGATTCTCAACAGCTTCATGACTCAACATGATCTGATAGACCGAGTCCAGCGGCAGCACCTTGATATCTTGGGTGAAAGCCGGCTCGTAGAGTGTGAAGCTCTGGGGCAGATACTTGAACAGGGTGTCGATGGGGAAATCGACAGCCTCGTAGAAGTCGGCCACATTGGGGTTGTTCCAGTGCTTGAGGCTCAGGTTGGCGTTCTCCATGCTGCGCGGGAAAACCAGGTTGAAGAAGGCCGGACGGTCGGTGTGACGCAGCTGCAAGTTGTAGTTGACGACCGGCAGGTTGAGACGCTTCAAATCGAAGAACGACTGGCCTTCGCCCCAGAGTTCGATACGCTTTTGCAGGATGATCTCGCTGATGAGCGGCGTTCCCTGGCGATCCGTCCCTTCGGGATAGGTGTAGGAGGGGTCGCGGTAGTTGGTCATGAACGAAGTGAGCAGGCTGATGCCTTCCTCGGCGTTGAGGTGGGCGGCGGCTTCGGCTTCGATGAGGTACATTTCCTCGACACGCATCAGGGGCACAGCCGTGGCGCTACCCACGGAGAAGTTGTCGATCTCGCCATTCTTGGGACGGAACTTGACGTTGGTGTAGTCTTCGTAACTGCGGTCGGGGTTGATCAGAGGCGTCTGACCGTACAGGGGCGTGTTCTCGGGAGCGATCCAGAGGCGTTTGCGCACGTCGGTGTCGCGGATCTGGCGATAGAGGAAGGGGTTGATCTTCTGGGGCGAGCGGCTGCCGTAGCCGTATTGGGCCTCGTTCGACATCCAGGCCGTCCAGGTGTGCAGGTTGCCGAAGGTGCCGGGCACGTATTGGATGCCCCACATCCAGCAATCAAGGTTGTTGAAACCTTCCGTGGTGCTGAGGATCTGCTCCTGGGTCATGGGTTTGGACGTGGTGGCCTCGATGGCCTGGCGGGCATACTGGCGGGCCAGCTGGTACTGGCCGTCCCAGAGATAGAGACGGGCTTTCAGGCCGTAGAGGGCATCCAGGTGGGGCAGCGTTTTGCTCTCGTTGAGGTTGTATTGCATGAGGGCTTCGGCCTTGTCCAGGTCGGAGAGGATGAACTGCACCATCTCGGCCTTGGTGGCACGGGGCACCTCGTACAGGTCGAAGTACTCGCCCTGGGTCTTGGTGTTCTCGTCGATGATGGGGACGGTCAGGCCGTTCACGTTGTTGAAGTACTCATTGATGCCGTCGGGGAAGTTGGTCCAGGTGACGGGCAGGTACTCGTACATGCGGGCAAAGTCCAGATAGATCAGGGCGCGGGAGGCATAGGCCACGGCCAGGGCACCTTTCAGGTTGGTGTCGGTATTGTCGGCTGCGATGCTGCGGATCATCAGGTTGGCTTCGGCAATCATGTCCATGAAGCAGTTGGCTATGTAGGTGGATGCTGTGAAATTGGGACCGATGCCGGAAGCTTCTTCCCAGGGGGCGAACCAGTCATAGCCGTTGAGTTTGCCGTTCATCTCCTGGCTCAGGCGGTCGCGGGCCATCATCAGGGCCGGATAGCCGATGCCGTAGCCGGAGGAGGTGACGGGCTCGGTGTAGGGCAGGTTCCAACGGGCGTCGTTGGTGGAGAAACCGATGCGGTCGATCAGTTCGGGGCTGAACTCGAGGGTGTCGAGGCGGTTGACGTAGTCGTAGTTGTCGTCGTAATAGCTGGCATCGACCACCACTTTGGCGATGTAGCTGTCCTTGTCAAACAGGAATTTGACGATTTCGTTGATATAGAATGATTTGACAACACTGCCGGTGGGTTGGTTCTCGACAATGTTGATTTTCCATGTGTCGGAATGCTGGGCCATCAAAGCTGTGGTAAGCAGCAGGGCGGCCAGAAGGGTATAAATCTTTTTCATAGGGCGTGCTGTTTTAGTGTTTCATGAATTTGAAGGCGGCCGACTCGGACTTGAACACATAGCTGCCGGCGGGCAGGGGGCTCAGGTCGATGACGGTTTGGCCGGCGGCGGCACTTGTCTGCAGCAGGCGGCGGCCGTTGAGGTCGAAGATAAAGATGGTCTCCTTTTCCTGCAGGCCTTCCACCTCGAGCTGGTTGTCATCCACGGCGAAGCCTTTGAAAATCGGGGTCATGTTCACGCCCAGGGGATTGGCGATGAGGATGCGCACCAGGGTGAGGGGCACGGTCTCGACGGTGCTGTCCTGATACTGCAGGACGGCCATCGGGGTGTAATGGTACATACGGGTCTGGTAGCCGTCCTGGCGCTCCTGCTTGAAGTCGATGCCGACCAGCAGGTTGCTCAGCACCTTGCCGTTGATGGTGACAATGGGCAGCTTGAAGTTGGCCGCAGGCGTCTGGGCCTGCACCGGAGTCACTGCCATGCCCAGCAGCATAAGGGTGGCCAGGCAGCAAAGGGTGATTTTTCTTTTCATAGAATTAGTTATTTGACTTGTAAATGAATATTCAAACGGACAAAGATAAGTCTCTGCCGTCAATGCGCCAACGCTTTGGCATTAATTTTTTTGCAAAAATGTAGGAAGGGCTCAGAACAGGTGGAGCTGGTTGAGCAGGATGCCCAGGATGGCCAGCGGGGCGACAAAGCGCAGGATGAAGATAAGTACGCGCAGGCCGCGCAGGCGGAGTGTGCCGTAGTTGGTCAGCTCGTTGCGCACCAGTTCGCGCTTGAGGTACCAGCCCACAAAGAGCGAGATGAGCATGCCGCCGATGGGCAGCAGCAGGTTGGACGAGGTCCAGTCGAACAGGTCGAAGATGGTGAGGCCTGCCAGTTTGATGCCCCTCAGCGGGCCGAACGACAGGGAACACAGGCAGCCCAGCAGCATGCAGGTGACCGTCTCGATCAGGGCGGCGCGGCTGCGCTTGAAGCCGAACTCCTCGGTCATGTAGGAGGTGACCACCTCGTGCAGCGAAATGGTGCTGGTCAGGGCGGCCAGGATGATGAGCAAGTAGAAGAGCAGCGAAAAGACGTACGACAGCAGGGGCACTGCGGCGAAGGCCTGCTGGAAGACGTTGGGCAGGGTGATGAACAGCAGCGAGGCGCCGATGTCGCCGCTCTGCAGGCGGTAGCCGGCGGCCGAGGCGGCCGGGAAGATGATGAAGCCCGCCATCAGGGCGATGAGCGTGTCGATCAGACAGATGTTCATGGCGGCACGCGACAGGGAGATCTGCTTGTCGAAATAGGAGGCGTAGGTGCAGAGGGCGCCCATGCCCAGCGACAGGGAGTAGAAGGCCTGGCCCATGGCGTTGAGCGCCACCACGCTGTTGACCTTGCTGAAATCGGGCTGAAGCAGGAAGCGCAGCCCTTCGCCGGCACCGGGCATGCAGACGGAGGCGACGACCAGGATGAACACCAGGACGAAGAGCAGGGGCATGAGTATCTTGGACCAGCGTTCGATGCCCCGGGTGACGCCCTTGACGATGACATAGTGGGTGAGCCAGACAAAGATGACCAGGCAGACGATGGGCTGCCAGGGATTGGTGGCGAAATTGTTGAAGATGACGGGGAAATCTTCGGCCGTGCGGCCGGCGAACTGGTTGGTGAGCGCCAGCCAGGCATACTGGATGGTCCAGCCGGCCACCACCACGTAGTAGCTCATGATGACAAAGCCGGTGAGGACGCCCAGGCGGCCGACCCATTTCCACTGGGTGCCGGGGGCCAGTTTGCGGTAGGCGCCGGCGGTGTTGCACTGGGAGCTGCGTCCGATGACAAACTCGCTGAGCATGACAGGCAGGCCGATGAGGAAGATGCAGCCGATGTAGATGAGGATGAAGGCTGCTCCTCCGTTGCGCCCGGTCTCGATGGGGAAACGCCAGATGTTGCCCAGTCCGACGGCCGAGCCGGCGGCGGCGAGCACAGCGCCGAGTTTGGATCCGAATTTTTCTCTCATGGGGCGCAAAGGTAAGGATTTTTTGGAAAAAAGCCCTGTGACGGGCATGAAAATGCTTGTTGGAAACTGCGATGGGAAACGGGTTCGGTGAGTTATCAACAATGGGAAAAACAGGGTGTTGATAACTTTTTAGGTAAAAAGTGGGGGAAAGT
Source organism: Bacteroidales bacterium (assembly GCA_017958305.1). Lineage (GTDB taxonomy): Bacteria > Bacteroidota > Bacteroidia > Bacteroidales > UBA1402 > UBA1757. Next base: position 8,088 of record JAGDCW010000129.1, read on the forward strand.
GTTGCAAAGTGGTGAATTCCTCGCTACATTTGTCCGATTCAAAATCAGACAGGTCCAAGTAGAGGAAAAATGCGGTTTTCGGGTAACATAGCAGCCAAGATCGACGCCAAGAGCCGGGTGTTCCTGCCTGCGGCTTTCCGCCGCGAGATGGAATCGCGCCTGGCTTCCACGCTGGCCGAGGGGCAGGAGATGCCTCCCGTGCAACTCTATTTGCGCCGCGACGACTACCAGGACTGCCTGCTGGTGTATCCGGCCGAGGTCTGGGACAAGGAGGTGGCCGAGGTGCGTGCCCGCCTGGACCGTTGGGATCCGGTCGAGCAGGATCTGTTCCGCAGTTTTGTCATGCACACCGAGTCGGTCGAGATGGATGGCCAGGGGCGTATCTTGATACCCAAGAGCCTGAGGGAGGAAATCGGACTGGGCTCGGAAGTGAAATTCCTGGGGCTGGACGACAAGATAGAACTCTGGCCCGCAGATGCCCTCGACAAGCCACGCATCGCTCCGGACGACTATCGGCGCATGCTACAGGAGAAGATGACCGGCAAATCACAGTTATGACGACATATCATACACCGGCACTGTTGGAAGCGAGCATAGACGGGCTCTCTCTACGTCCTGACGGTGTTTACGTGGATGCCACCTTCGGCGGTGGCGGCCATTCGCGCGAGATTTTGCGCCGGCTGGGCCCCGAGGGGCGCCTCTACGCATTCGACCAGGACGAGGATGCCCAGGCCAACCTGCCCGACGACAGCCGTCTGGTGTTTGTCCATGGCAATTTCCGCTACCTGAAGAACTTCATGCGCTATCACGGCGTGGAGCAGATAGACGGCTTGCTGGCCGACCTGGGGGTGTCGTCGCACCATTTCGACGATGAGGGACGGGGTTTCTCGTTCCGTTTCGGAGAGGGTGCCCTGGATATGCGCATGAACCGGCGGGCCAGCCTGCGGGCCGCCGACGTGCTGGCCACCTATTCGCAGGAAGACCTGGCCTCGGTGCTGCGCCGCTACGGCGAGCTCGCCCAGGCGGGTCGGGCGGCCGACTTGATTGTCAAGGCCCGGTCGCAGCAGCCCGTCGAGACGGTGGCCCGGCTGCGCGAGGTGCTCGACCCGGTGCTGCAGAAAGACCGGGAGAAAAAGGAGCTGGCCAAGGTGTTCCAGGCCCTGCGCATCGAAGTGAACGGCGAGATGGAGGCCCTCGAACAGTTGTTGCGGCAGTCGCTCGAGCTGCTGCGACCGGGCGGCAGGCTGGCCATAATCAGCTACCACTCGCTCGAAGACCGCATGGTGAAGAACTTCATGCGGGCCGGCAACTTCGAAGGGCAGGTCGAGCAGGATTTCTACGGCAACCGCCTGAGTCCCCTGCGCAGCATCGGCAAGGTGATCGTGCCCACGGCAGAGGAGGAGGCGGCCAATCCCCGTGCCCGCAGTGCGAAACTGAGAATCGCGGAAAAGATATAAGGGCTAAGAGCTAAGGGCTAAGGACAAGGTATAAGGATAGGATAGAAATAAAAATAAGGATAAGATGGAGGAAACCAAATTGTTGGAGGGGGAACCCCAGGAAAAGAAGGACCGGATCGGTTTGGCCCAGATCATGGACGGCAGTTTCCTGAGCACGGATTTTTTCCGTCAGCAGTACAAGTTCATGCTGCTCATCGTGGTGCTGCTCATCTTCTACATCGGCAACCGCTATTCGATGAATGCCAAGATTGCCGAGGTGGACCGCCTCAAGCAGGAGCTGACCGAGACCCGCTACGAAGCCCTGGTGCAGAACTCCAACCTGATGCAGGAAAGCCGCCAGTCGCATATCCGCCAGCTGGTCGAGGAGCGCGGACTGGACCTGCGCGAAACCACCTTGCCGCCTTATCATTTGAAAGTCAAGAAAAAATAACCCGCCCATGACCCCGCTCGAATCAAGACAGGAACTCAAGAAGATGCGGCAGCGCTACATGTGGATCGTGGTGCTGTTCTTCAGCGTGATGTTCGTCGGCATCGTGGTGTCGGTGATGCACATCCAGTTTCGTGAGCGGGACCGTTGGATGTACTGGAAGAACCTGCAGGTGAAGGACAGCGTGCTGGTGCAGCCTACGCGGGGCAACATCTTCTCGGACGACGGCGCCCTGATGGCGGCCACCGTGCCCACCTATGCCCTGTACATGGACATGAAGGCTTACCAGACGGCCGAGAATGTGCGCACCGAGCAGAAGCTGGCCAAGGCCCGTCAGGAGTACAAGGATTCGCTCGAGAAATACATCGCCCCCCTGTCGGCGGCGCTGTCGGCCAAGCTGGGCGACCGCACCCCGGCCGAATACGAGGCCCATCTGCGCCGCGGTTTCGAGCGGGGCAGCCGCGAATATCTGCTCTCGCGCCGCCGGGTGAGCTACTTCGACCTGAAGGAGATCCGCCGCTATCCTTTCTTCGTGAAAGGGCGCAACCGCAGCGGTTTCTACGAAAAGAAATACATGGAGCGCCAGAAGGTGTTCGGCTCGCTGGCTTCGCGCACCATCGGCGACATCTATGCCGACCTGGACAAGGGCGGCAAGTCGGGCCTGGAGCTGCGCTACGACTCGCTGCTGCGGGGCAAGCCCGGCCTGAGCTCGCGCCAGAAGGTCGCCGGCCGCTACATGGACGTGATCACCCTGGAGCCGGAAAACGGCTACGATTTGCATACCACCCTCAACCTGACCATGCAGGACATCGTCGAGACAGCCCTGCGCCGCAAACTTGTCGAGACGGAGGCCACTTCGGGCACGGCCGTGCTCATGGAAGTCAAGACGGGCAAGATCAAGGCCATCAGCAACCTGGGCGAGGTGGGCCCCGGCCAGTATGCCGAAATCCAGAACTATGCCGTCAACGACCTCAGTGAGCCGGGTTCGACCTTCAAGACCATCGCCATGATGGCCATGCTCGAAGACAGCAAGCTCGATCCCAACGAAACGGTCAATACGGGCAACGGGCGCAAGACCTACTACGGCCACACCATCACCGACCACAACGCCAACCACGGCGGCTATGGCGAGATCACGGCGGCCCAGGCCATCTGGTATTCGTCCAACATCGGCATGGCCGAACTGGCCGAACGCTATTTCAGCAAGGACCCCAAGAAGTTTGTGGACCGCCTCTACAAGATGGGCATGGCCGATTCGCTCTACCTCGACATCCCCGGCTCGGCCACCCCGGCCATTCCCCGGCCCGACGACAAGAAGCGCTACTGGTCGCGCACCGACCTGGTGTGCATGGCCTACGGCTATGTGGTGCGCATCCCGCCCATCTACACCTTGTCTTATTATAATGCCATTGCCAACGACGGCTGCTATATGCGCCCCTATTTCGTGGAAAGCATCGAAAAGGACGGCAAGGTCAAGGAACGTTTCCAACCCCGGGTGGTCAGGCGCAAGATCTGTTCCGACCGCACCTTGAAGGAAATCCGCCTGATGCTCGACAGCGTGGTGCTCAAGGGAACGGCCCGCGGACCGGTGCGCAGCGACATTGTGTCGATCTCGGGCAAGACGGGCACGGCCCTGCTGTCGAAAGGTGCCGCCGGCTACCGGGCCGGCAAGACCGAATACCAGGTGTCGTTCTGCGGCTATTTCCCCTCTTACGACGCCCGCTACAGCTGTATCGTGGTGATCCGGGCCCCGCAGCGGGGCTATCCTTCGGGCGGTACCATGTCGGGTGCCGTGTTCAAGGAGATTGCCGAGCAGGTCTATGCCCGCGAGCTGCAGGTCGAAGTCGCGCGCCTGCCCAAGGACACGCTCGACATCCATCCCCAGCTCAAGGCGACGGCCCGTACGGATGCCTACCGCTATTTGTCGGGCCGCCTGGATTTGTCCGGCGAAGAGCTGCCGCCTCTGGTGGAGCAGGAGGCCGACCGGGTGCCCCGCGTCATCGGCATGGGCTTGCGCGAGGCGGTCTATACGCTCGAGAACGCCGGCCTGCAGGTGACGGTGAGCGGCCAGGGCAAGGTCTTCTCGCAGGTGCCGGCCGCCGGCCAGCGCTACCGCCAGGGTGACAGAGTGACGATCAAATTGAAATAAAGAGATATGAAACTGAGTGCTTGTATCAAGGATCTGAAGGTGCTGGAGCGGCAGGGGGCCCGCGATGCGGACATCACGGCCGTCTGCTTCGACTCGCGCAAGGCGGTGCCGGGTTGTCTGTTTGTGGCCCAGCCGGGTACCAACAGCGACGGTCACCAATACATCGGCCAGGTGGTGGAGAAAGGGGCCGCAGCCATCGTCTGCGAGCGCCTGCCCGAGGTCCTGGCCCCCGAAGTGGCCTACATCAGGGTGAGCGACAGCAACGCCGCCCTGGGCTATATCGCCTCGGCCTGGTTCGACTATCCTTCCCAGCTCCTCGAACTGGTGGGCGTGACGGGAACCAACGGCAAGACCACCATCGCCACCTTGCTCTATCATATGTTCCGGGCCTTCGGCTACAAGGCCGGCCTGCTCTCGACGGTGTGCAACTATGTCGATGGCGAGGCGGTGCCCACCACCCATACCACGCCCGACGCCTACACCATCAACGAGCTGCTGGCCCGCATGGTGGCCGTGGGTTGCCGCTATGCCTTCATGGAGGTGAGCTCGCACTCGGTGGTGCAGGGCCGCATTGCCGGCTTGCAGTATGTGGGCGGCATCTTCACCAACCTCACCCACGACCATCTCGACTACCACAAGACGGTGGAGGCCTACCTCAAGGCCAAGAAGCGTTTCTTTGACAATCTGCCCCCGGAGGCTTTTGCGCTGACCAATGCCGACGACAAGAACGGTATGGTGATGCTGCAAAACACCAAGGCGACCAAATATACCTATTCCACCCGGACGATGGCCGATTTCAAGGCCAACATCGTCGAGACGCACCTGGAAGGG
>JAGDCW010000130.1 GCA_017958305.1 Bacteroidales bacterium
CGGCTGGTCAACCTGGGTTGCGCCACGGGCCATCCTTCCTTTGTGATGAGCAATTCCTTCACCAACCAGGCCCTGGCCCAGATCGAACTCTGGACCAAGCCCTATCCCATAGAAGTGTATCGCCTGCCCAAGCATTTGGACGAAGAGGTGGCCCGGCTGCACCTGGAGCATGTCGGGGCCAAACTCTCCACCCTGACCCCCTCCCAGGCCGAATACATCGGTGTGCCGGTCGAAGGGCCCTACAAGGCCGAACATTACAGATATTGATCCTGCCGTCCAGTCCCCGGGGGCTGGGACCTTGACAAGACTAAAGAGAATAAAGACGATGTCGGTAGTGAACCAAAGACAGATTGCCCGCAACACCCTGCTGCTCTACATCAGGATGGGACTGATCATGATCATCAGCTTCTACACCTCGCGGATGATCCTGGCCCTCCTGGGCGAAAACGACTTTGGCATCTACAACGCCGTCGGCGGCGTGGTGGTGGCGTTCTCTTTCCTCAACAACGTGATGGCCTCGGCCTGCAACCGCTATTTTGCCGTCGAACTGGGCCGCGGCGACCATGCCGCCCTGAAAAAGGTCTTCAACCTGAATGTCACCATCTTCCTCGGACTGGGGCTCATCATCTTGCTGCTGGCCGAAACCGTCGGCCTGTGGTTCCTGCGTGTCAAGATGGTCTATCCGCCCGAGCGGGCCACGGCGGTCAACTGGGTCTATCAGCTGTCCATCCTGTCTTTTTTGCTGCCCATGCTGGCCACCCCCTACCGGGCCATCATCATCGCGCGGGAGAAGATGAAGGTCTTCGCCTACTGCAGCGTGGTGGAAGCCCTCTTGCGCCTGGGCATTGTCTTTCTGCTGATGTCGGCCAGTTTCGACCGGCTGGTCTTCTACGCTTTCCTGATGATGGTGGTCAACCTGGGAGTGAGCGCTTTCTACGTGCTCTATTGCCGGCATTGCTACGAAGAGTGCCGCTATGCCTTCTTCTGGGACAAGCCCCTGTTTCGCGAGATCATCGGTTACACAGGCTGGAATGTGGTGGGATCCCTGTCGGGAGTGGCGCGCAGCCAGGGAGTCAACCTGCTGCTCAACCTGTTTTTCGGCCCCGCTGTCAATGCCGCCCGTGGAGCAGCCTATCAGGTCTATGTCAACATCAACCAGTTTGTCCAGAACTTTGTGACGGCCTTCCATCCGCAGATCACCAAGGCTCATGCCGCCGACGAGCACCAGGCCATGATCAAGCTGGTGTTCCAGAGCTCCAAATTCTCCTATTTCCTGCTCTTTCTGCTGGTGCTGCCCGTCTATGTCGAAATGCCGATGATCCTGGACATCTGGCTCAAGGATGTCCCCCAGCATACACTGTTGTTTTCGCGGCTGATGCTCATCACCGCCCTTATCGACGCCCTGGGCTATCCGCTGGCCACCGCCATCCAGGCCACCGGCCGGATCAAATGGTATCAGATTTTCGTGGGCGGTTCGCTGTTGCTGTCGCTGCCCATCGCCTACCTGATGCTGAAAATATGGCACTTCCCGGCCGAAAGCGTCTTCGCCGTGAACATCGCCACCTCTCTGCTGGCCCAGGTGCTGCGTGCCGTCTTCATGAAACGCCAGCAGCAGATGAGCCTCAGCGCCTATGCGTGCGCCGTCTTGCTGCCGGCCCTGCTGGTATCCGCCCTGTCCTGTCTGGTCCCCGTCTTGATTGTGACCCATATGGAGAGTTCCTGGGCCCGCCTGCTGTTGAGCCTGGCCTGCTGTTTCACCCTCGTGCCGGCCTTCATCTACACCCTGGGGCTGACCGCCAGTGAACGCAGCAGCCTGACAAGTGCATTGAAATCCCGGTTCCTGAAAAAAGAATCCCTATGAAAAAGCTGAATATCCTGTTGGCCAATGCCCCCCTCAAAAACGGCAACCTGGGATGCGTCGCCCTGAGCATGTCGGCCCTGTACCTTCTCGACAGGCTGCTCGCGGAAAACGGGCAGGAGGCCCGCTTTTGTCTGCCCGACAGCGGCTGGAGGGACAGCAAGAGCCACTGCTGCAGCCTGCCCGGCAAAGAAATCAGTTACGACACCCTGGTCTGGCCGCAAGAGCTGCATCTGACGGCCCGCCTCAAACACATGATGCGCGTACTCTGCGGTCGTGAGCGTTCCCTGGCAGAGGTCTTCAGACAAGCCGACCTGATACTGGATCTGGGCCAGGGTGACAGCTTTTCCGACATCTACGGGGCCCAGCGCTTCCGACAGATCGACCGCATCCACCGCCTGGCCCGCAAATACCGCAAGCCCTGCTGTCTGCTGCCCCAGACCATCGGTCCTTTCCAAAGCGAAAGCCTCGAAAAGAAGGCCATGGAGAGTCTGCGCCACAGCCGGTCGGTGATGGTGCGCGACCGCCAGAGCTACGATTATGTGCGCCGGCAACTGCCCGGTTTTGACCAAGTCGAGGAATTGACCGACCTGGCTTTCTGGCTTCCCTATACCCCCCAGCACTTCGCCGACGACCGCTGCCACGTGGGCATCAATATTTCGGCCCTCCTTTGGAACGGCGGTTACCAGCGCAACAACCAATTCGGGCTCAAGGAAGACTATCCCGCCCTGGTGCGCGCCGTCATCGACGCTTTCCTGGAAAAACCCGACTGCCAGGTTCATCTGGTGCCCCATGTGGTGCACGGCGAGCGTAATGTCGAAAACGACTATGCCGTCTGCTACGACCTGGCCGCCCAATACAAGCACCCCCGTCTCACATTGGCCCCGCTCTTCCTGTCGCCCGTCGATGCCAAAAGCTACATCTCGGGCCTGGACTTTTTCGTCGGAGCCAGGATGCACGCCACCATCGCCGCCTTCTCCTCGGGTGTTCCCGTCGTACCCATCGCCTACAGCCGCAAGTTCGGCGGCCTGTTCTGTGACAGCCTCCAGTATGCGTATGTGGCCGACCTGCGCCAGCAAAGCCGGGAGCAGACACTCGACACCATTCTGCAGGCTTTCACACAGCGTGCCTCCCTCAAAGAACAAATACAGCAGACCCTCGACACGACCGTCAAGGACAAGGAAGCCCTGCTTACGGAACGGCTGCGCAGCCTGCTCAAATAAAGGAATATGGACCTGCTTCGACGCATCACCGACAACGATCTCTGCCTGGGCTGCGGCATCTGTCTCGCCGCCCTGGGAGGGGACAACTGTCGGCTGGAGCTCCACGAGAACGGTTACTACCGTCCCCAAGGCCTGCCCCGGACTCGCGAAGCAGCCAAGACATTGCGGGCAGTCTGCCCGGGCATCAGCCTGAGAGGCGACGGCCGGCAACGGCCGCTTTGGGGACAGACCCGCGAGATAGCCGTCGGCTGGTCCACCGATGCCGCCCTGCGCGAAAAAGCCTCTTCGGGCGGACTGGTCTCTGCCCTGGCCATCTACCTGGTCGAACAAGGCCTTTGCGACGCCGTGCTGCAGGTCGGGCCCGGCAATGGCCATCCGCTGTACAACGAACTGAAAGTTTCCCGCAACCGGGAAGAAATCATCGCCAATGCCCAGTCGAGGTACGCCCCGGCGCCCGTGTTTCCACACCTCAAGACCCTGCTCGACCAAAACGACGACACTTATGCCTTTGTGGGCAAACCTTGCGATGTGGCCGCCCTGCAGAATTTTCTGAGACTGCAACCCTCCTACCAGCCGAGGATCAAGGCCTTTCTGGCCATCTTCTGCGCCGGCATACCCAGCTACCAGGCCAGCCGGCAGGCTTACGGCCAAGCCGCCACCAAGTCGCCCCTGAGCTCCCTCAGATACCGCGGCAACGGTTGGCCCGGCCTTTTTCAAGCCCGATTCGAGGACGGCAGTGAGCTGACCATGAGCTACGAAGACAGCTGGGGCAAAATCCTGGGACGGCAGTTGGGCACCCGCTGCAAGATCTGTCCCGACGGCATCGGCTTGCTCGCCGACATCGCCGTGGGCGATGCCTGGCTGCTCAAAGACGGCAAGCCGGATTTCCAGGCAGATGTGCCCGGCCGCAGCCTGGCACTGGTCCGCACCGGACGGGGCAGTCGGTGGATGGCGCAGGCGCTCGACTTGCAGTATATCGAAAAACAAAGCATCGACCCCTCCGACCTGCCCCTGATCCAACCCTATCAGTGCCGCCGGCGACGCCTGAGCGGCTGGAGGGCGCTGCCCTTGCAATGCCGCACAGGGTTCCTGCTCCGCTTCAAAGGGATCAACCTGCTGCACCACAGCCTGTCGGCAGGACTGCTCAAAGGGCTGAGGGAAGCTGTCGGCAGTTGGAAGAGAATGCGTAAAGCACAAGAAAAATAGCGAATCATGGATGTTTCTGTCATCATCGTCAACTATCACACCCGCGACCTGACGGCCGCCTGCATCGACAGCCTTTTCGAAAAGACCGAAGGGCTGGATTTCGAGGTGATACTGATCGACAACGCCTCCACCGACGGCAGCCGGGAGCATTTCGGCCAGGACAGCCGCATCCGCTATGTCTATCAAGAGGAAAACCTGGGCTTCGGCCGCGCCAACAATGCCGGCATCGGACTGGCCACAGGCCGTTATGTCTTTTTCCTGAATTCAGACACCCTGCTCATCAACAACGCCGTCAAGCTACTGGCCGGTTTTCTGGACAGCCATCCCCGGGCAGGCGCCTGTGGAGGCAACCTCTACACCCAAGACCTCCAGCCCGCCCCCTCTTTCCTGCGCTACCGGCCATCGGTCTATGACGAGCTGAACCAGTTGCTGCGCGATGTGCCCGACCGCCTGCTGTTTGGCCGCAACCTCGACTTCAACCATACCGGCCGGCCGATGAAAGTGGGCTACATCACCGGGGCCGACCTGATGGTGAGACGGGAAGTCCTGGAACAAACCGGCGGCTTCGACCCCTCTTTTTTCATGTATTACGAAGAAACGGAACTCTGCCACCGCATGGCAAAACGGGGCTGGCAGATCTATTCCGTGCCCGAGGCCCGCATCGTCCACCTGGGAGGTGCCAGTTTCCGGCAGGACGACGAGGCCCTGCTGCGCCGTCGGCAAATCAAATACGAAAGCAAGCAGCGCTACATGCGCCTCTGCCATACACCCTTCCACACAGCGCTGGCCCGGATGCTGCGCCGGATGACCATCGGTTCCAAGCTCTTGTTTGCCGCCCCGGGCAGCGAAAGGAGAAAAAAATGGGAGGGAATACGGCAGATAGAGCTCGGACATTTGCGATAAACACTATCTTTGCAAGGATGCTACGATTCACGGTCTTTCCCCGCTACACCAAGGACAACAATCCCTACATCAAGGACATGATTGCTGCCCTTGACGCCCATCCCGGCACCCGGGTGGTGAACCCTGCGTCCAAGCACACCACCTTGAGCATCCTGCCGCCGAGCCGCTGGGGCAAGGTGTTTGTCTTCAACTGGTTCGAAAGCATTCCCGATGGCAAGTGGGGCATTCCTTTCTCGCTCATCATGCTGCTGTTCCTTCCATGGCTGAAACTCTGCGGCAAGAAGATCGTCTGGATCTACCACAACAAAAGGCCTCACGATGTGGGGAAAGAAAGGTTGAAGCAATTGATGGCCAAGAGCATCGCCTGCCACAGCGACCTGATTGTCACCCATGCCTCCGAAGGGCTGGAGTCGATTGCCGAAAACTATCCCCGGGCGCTTTCGAAAGCCCGCTTCCTGCATCATCCGACCAAAAACCGCCTCGCTCCGGAGACTGCCGCGACACAAGAGACCGGCCAAAAATGCTATGACCTGCTCATCTGGGGCAGCATCACCCCCTACAAAGGCATTGTGGAGTTTCTTGGCTGGCTACGCGACCAAGCCGGCTTCAACCCGAGAATATGCATCTGCGGCGGCTGTTCCTCCGAGCAGCTTCAACGTGACATACAGGCACTGGTCACCGACAACATCGAGTTCATCCCCAAGCGGCTTACGACAGACGATATCAGCCGGCTCACCGCCCAATCGCATTTTGTACTCAGCACCTACCGCCCCGAATCCATCCTCAGTTCGGGTGTGCTGATGGATTCCCTGTCGTATGGGGGCAAAGTCATCGGTCCCGACGTGGGGTCCTTCAAAGACTACGCCCGACAGCCCGGGCTGGAGGTCTATACCTACCGGCAGTTCGACGAGATTCCCGGCATCGTGGCGGCCCATCGCGACGAAAAGGTCGATACCGCCGCCTACGCCCGTTTCCTGGACGAAAACAGCTGGCCGCATTTTGTCGATGCCCTGATGCAATCAATCCGTGAATCATGAAGACGCCGACCCTGTATCTCGTGCCCCAAGGCGGGCTGGCCAATCGGATGCGCAGCATCCTGTCGGCTTGTCAGCTGGCCCGTGGAATCGGCAGCCGCCTGGAGGTGGTGTGGTTCAAGGACAAAGGGCTGAACGCCGGTTTCCACGACCTGTTTCTCCCCGTCGAAGCAGAGGATTTCCACTTGAAGGACGCCTCCGGATGGGATTTCCTGCGCCTGCAGCTGCCCAAGGGGCGCAACCTGCACCTGACCCGCCTGGTCCAAAAGAGCCTGTTCGACGTCTCCCTGTACGAGACTTGCTCGCCGGTGGCCGCCAGCCCGCAGGAACTCATGTCGCAGTTGCAGGGCCGTCAGGTCTATTGGGCCACCTGCTATGCCCACCAGGCCTACCCGGCCGACATGGCCGCCGGGATGTTCCAGCCCCTGCCTTCCATCGCCCGAAAAGTGGAGCAATTTGCTGCACAACTGGGGCCTAATTCGATGGGAGTCCATATCCGTCGCACCGACAATGCCCAAGCCATCGAATACAGCCCGCTTCGGCTGTTCTTCGACCGCATCGACCAGTTCCTGGCCGGACAGCCCGGGGGCCGCATCTTTTTGGCCACCGACGATCAGGACACCAAAAAAGCGCTGCGCCAGCGTTACGGCGAGCAACTCGTCTGCGCACCGCAGCCCGCCTCGCGCAAAACCCTGTCGGGCGTGGTCGATGGCCTGGTCGATATGCTTACCCTGGCCTCTTGCAGCCAGATACTCGGTTCGTGGTACAGCAGTTTTTCCGAACTGGCCGCCCAAATAGGCGGTGTACCCCTTGAAATCGTCAAGAAAGAATCATGACAGACAAGCAGTTCAAATATACGGTCATCATCCCCCACTATGTCAAGCAGCCCGGCCAGACCGAACTGCTGTTGCGCCTGCTTGCCTCACTGCCGCCACGCGAGGACCTGCAAGTGCTGGTGGTGGACAATTCCCCGCAGCCCATCGATGTCGCCACCTTGTTGAAGCAAGCCGGTGCACTGGCCCGGACAGCCAGTCTGGAAGTGATTTTCAGCCAAAGCGGATGCGGCGCCGGCCGGGCACGCAACGTGGGTCTGCAACATGCCCGGGGCCGTTGGCTATTGTTTGCCGATGCCGACGACTACTATGCATCCGACTGCTTCGATGTGCTGGATCGCGAACTGGAGGAAGAAACGGACATACTGTATTTCAATGTCTTCGGCCAGGGCGGCCGCGTGGCCCGCGTCCACCGCTACTATGAGCAATATGCCAAAACACAGCGGGCGGAGTTGGTACGCTATATGATCTGGGCCCCCTGGAACAAGGTCGTCGCCCGCCGGCTGGTGGAGGAACAGGGCTTGCAGTTCGAGGAGACCTCCATAGGCAACGACGCCATGTTC
>JAGDCW010000131.1 GCA_017958305.1 Bacteroidales bacterium
GATGACCACCTGGTAAGGAGCCAGCATCGGCGGCAGCACCAAACCGTTGTCGTCGGAATGGGTCATGAGCAGGGCTCCCATCAGGCGGGTCGAAACGCCCCAGGAAGTGGCCCAGACATAGTCGGGCTGGTTGTCCTTGTTGACGAAGGTCACATCGAAGGCCTTGGCGAAATTCTGGCCCAGGAAGTGCGAGGTGCCGGCCTGCAGGGCTTTGCCGTCCTGCATCATGGCCTCGATGGTGTAAGTGTCCAGGGCCCCGGCAAAACGCTCGTTGGCCGACTTGACACCACGGATCACCGGCACTGCCATGAAATTCTCGGCGAAATCGCCATAGACGCCCAGCATGCGGCGAGCCTCCGTTTCGGCCTCTTCACGGGTGGCGTGGGCCGTGTGCCCTTCCTGCCAGAGGAATTCGGCCGTTCTGAGAAACAGACGTGTCCGCATTTCCCAACGCACGACGTTGGCCCACTGGTTGCACAGGATGGGCAGGTCGCGGTAGGAGTGGATCCAATTCTTATAGGTGCTCCAGATGATGGTTTCGGAGGTGGGACGCACAATGAGCTCTTCTTCCAGCTTGGAGGCGGGATCGACGATCAACTGGCCGTCGTCCGACATTTTCAGGCGGGAATGGGTCACCACGGCGCATTCCTTGGCAAAGCCCTCGACGTGCTCGGCCTCACGGCCCAGGTAGGATTTCGGGATGAACAGCGGAAAATAGGCGTTCTGATGACCGGTTTCCTTGAACATGCGGTCCAATTCGGCCTGCATTTTCTCCCAAATGGAATAGCCATAGGGCTTGATGACCATGCAACCGCGCACGGCCGAGTTCTCGGCCAGGTCGGCCTTGATCACCAGATCGTTGTACCACTGTGAATAGTTCTCGCTACGGGGTGTCAGTTCTTTTGCCATAGTATTGTCGCTTTTTTGCGGGCACAAAGGTAATTAAAACTTAGGGAATGCTTGCTTGTCAGACGCAAAAAAGCTACTTTCGCACATTATTCGATGGAATCAACAAAAAACCGGCCTATGTCCCGACACATCGATTCGGAATCACTCACCTACCGCCTGCTGCGCTTCTGGATTCGCAGCGGTTTTTCCTTGTTTTTCAGACGCATCGAATATCGCGGACAAGAGAACATTCCCGTCGGCGAGCCCGTCATTTTCGCGCCCAACCACCAGGCCGCCATGGTCGATGCCCTGGCCGTGCTCTGCCGGCAGCGGCACCCCGTGGTCTTCATGGCCCGGGCCAACATGTTCAAGAACCCCACTGTGGCCCGTCTGCTGCGTATCATCAAGATGATGCCCATCTATCGCATCCGCGACGGCTACGGCAACCTGGGCAAGAACGAACGGCAAATGGAGGAAGCCGGCGGCGTACTGTTGCGCCGTCACCTGCTCTGCCTCATGCCCGAAGGCACCCAATGGGGCCTGCGTCGCCTGCGGCCGCTGGTCAAAGGGATGTTCCGCATCGCTTTTCCCGTCCAGGAGCGACTCTCCGACACGGCCGTCAAAATCGTGCCGGTCGGCATCGACTACACCGAATACGAGCATCCAGGGGCCGACATCGTCGTGACTTACGGCCAGCCTTTGCAGGTGACCGATTACCTGTCCCAATGGCGCGACGACCCACAGAAAGGCATGCAAGCCTTGCGCGAAGACCTGGGCCAGGCCATCATCCGTCTCATCCAGCATATTCCGGGCGACACCCACTACGACGAAATCTATCAGCTTTCCTATCTGCTCCAGCCCCTTTGGCTGCAGGCCAAAAGCCTGCCAGACACCCCCGGGTGCTGTGTCGACGCCCGGCGCGAAATCACCCTGGCGCTGAATCGTCTCGAAACGGAAGAGCCGGAAAAACTGCAAGCTCTCATCGAGGCTTCCGCCCCATGGCGGGAAATGCCCGGCCTGCCCCAGGACAAACTTGAGCTCGTCACGTGCAGACACCGCTGTTCCTGGCTGCTACCCCTGTGGCAAATCCTTCTGGCCGTCGTGGCCCTGCCCGGGCATTTGCTCAACTGGCCGCTGCGGGCCCTGGTCTGCCGGCTGTGCCGGCTGGACGGCGATCCGCAGATGTTCAGCACCTACCGCATCGCCCTGGGCACTTTCGGTCTGCCTTTCTGCTACCTGTTTTACGCCCTGGCAGCCACACTCGCTGCAGGGCTTTCCTGGCCCTGGTTCCTGCTGCTGACGCTGCTCTGCCTGCTCTCCGGCATGCTCACCGAGAAAATCCGGCCCTACCTGCGCAAACTGCTCTATTGGAGCCCATGGCTCTATGGCCGCCAACGAAAAGACCTGGCCCGGATACTCACATGCGTCGGACAATTCCTATACTCCCCCGGAACCATAAACGACATGGCAAGAGGACTATTCGACCAGCAGGGACACAAAGCTTTGCGGTAGGGCGATGTTGGGCTGGCCCAGGGCCTCGCGGAACAACGGGGCGATTTCCGCTTCGCTGAAGCCGGCGATGCCGCATCCGATTTTGGTCACCAGGAAACAATACTCGGGATGCTGACGGGCAAAAGCGATGAATCCATCGACATAAGGCCGGATGGTCTCCACCCCTCCCTGCATGGTCGGAATGCCATAGCTCCTGCCCTGCAGGCCGACTCCCTGCCCCCAGACGGCGCCGAATTTCCGATAGGCCGTCCAAGCGGCGCCACCGCCGTGGGATCCGGCCAGGTTACTGCCGAAAACGAAGATTTCACCGGGTGCCAGGCTTGTGATATGCTCGGGTGTGACCAGTTGTTTCATGATTATGTTTTTTTATCGCTGCTAAGTTAATGCATCGTCACATTACGGGCAAAATAATTTGCGAGTAAGGCGCCCATGTAGTACTTTTGCTTACAGCAAACGATGACTTGAACCAGGTGGATAAAATCATTGAAAGTCTGAATGATATGCAGAAAGAGGCCGTCATGTACACCGACGGTCCCTCGCTCATCATTGCCGGTGCCGGCTCGGGCAAGACCCGGGTGCTCACCAGCAAGGTGGCCTGGCTGCTCAGGCAAGGGCTGCTCCCCTGGAACATCATGGCACTGACCTTCACCAACAAGGCCGCCCGTGAGATGAAGGAGCGCGTCGCCGCCATGGTCGATGCCCAGTCGGCCGCCCGCCTGTGGATGGGGACCTTCCACTCCATTTTCCTGCGTATCCTGCGCATGGAATCTGCCTCCATCGGCTTTCCGGCCGATTTCAGCGTCTATGACACGACCGACACCAAGAACCTGCTCAAGACCATTGTCAAGGAAATGCAGCTCGACGAGAAGGTCTATAAGCCCAACAGCTTGTATTCGCATATCTCCAACGCCAAGAACTCCCTGATTTCACCGCAGGACTATGCCGAAAACGCCGACATCCAGCAACGCGACCAACAGGCCCGCATGCCCCGGCTCACCCAGATCTACGCCCAGTATGTGGGTCGTTGTCGCAAAGCCGGTGCCATGGACTTCGACGACATCCTCTACCATACCTATGAATTGTTCCGCCACCATCCCGACATCCTGGCCCAGTGGCAGGAACGTTTCAAATTCATCCTGGTCGATGAATACCAAGACACCAACTATGCCCAATATCTGATTGTCAAGATGCTGGCCGAGCACCATCACCGGGTCTGCGTGGTGGGCGACGACTCCCAGAGCATCTACTCATTCCGGGGCGCCAACATAGACAACATCCTGCATTTCCAGGGTTCCTATCCCGAGTGCAAACTCTTCAAGCTGGAACGCAACTACCGCTCCACCCAAACCATTGTCAATGCCGCCAACAGCTTGATAGCCAAGAATCAGAACCGCATCCGCAAACAGGTCTTCTCAGAGCGTGAAAAGGGTTCGCTCATCAAGATCGTGAGCGCTTTTTCCGATGTGGAGGAAGCCTACATGACCGCCACCCACATATTGGAGCTCCGGCTGCGTGAACACGATCCTTGGAACGAGTTTGCCGTGCTCTACCGTACCAACGCCCAGTCCCGTGTGCTGGAAGAGGCCATGCGCAAGCGCAATATCCCCTACCGCGTCTATGGCGGCATGTCTTTCTACCAGCGCAAGGAAATCAAGGACATCATCGCCTACCTGCGCCTGCTGGTCAATCCCAGCGATGAAGAAGCCTTCAAGCGGGTCATCAACTACCCGGCCCGGGGCATCGGCGACACCACCCTGCAAAAGCTCCAGCAAGTGGCCGCCCTGCAGCAGATCAGCCTTTGGGAAGTGCTGGAAGATCCGATGAAATACCAAGTGCCCGTCAACGGCGGCACCCTGGGCAAGTTGAACGCCTTCAAACAGTTCATCGACCATCTCAAGGAAAAGATGCAGCAATGCGATGTCTATGAACTCACTCAGACCCTGTTGCTCGAGAGCGGCATCCAGCAGGAAGCCGCCAAGGATGTGACGCCCGAAGGCATCATGCACAAGGAAAATCTGGAATCGCTGCTGGGCGGCATGCACGATTTTGTGGAGAACCGCCGCGAAGAAGGCAGCGAGACGGCTTCCGTCACCGACTTCCTGTCGGAGGTGTCTCTTTTGACCGACCAGGACGAAAACGATTCGGACGACAAGGTGACCCTGATGACGGTCCATGCTTCCAAAGGGCTGGAATTCAACAATGTGCTGGTGACAGGCATGGAAGAGAACATCTTCCCCTCGGCCCGGCTCAACGAATCGGAGCGGGAACTGGAAGAAGAACGCCGCCTGCTGTACGTGGCCATCACCCGGGCCCGCAACCATTGCCTGCTGAGTTACGCCAAGAGCCGTTTCCGCAACGGATCGACCGAATATTCCCGGCCCAGTCGCTTCCTCTACGAACTGGACCGCAGTTACCTGGACGTCACCGCCCAAAGCGCCTATACACCCAATAACAGCCGGCCGGCCGCGTCGGGCTTTTTCTCACAGCGCGAACCGTCGGGCCAGGCTGCCGGCTATGGTTCGGGCAGCGGCTATTTTCGCAAGACGGCGGCGCCGACCCCCGTGCGCAAGCCTTTCGAACGCCCTGCCACTCCTCCGGTGCGTCCCGCGGCGGCTCCTGCCACCCACAAATGGCGCAAACTGGAATCCTCCGGCCCGACGGCCGACAAAGCTCCGATTTCAGCGCAGCTTTCGCAAGATCGTGGCGTGGTGAGCGTACAGAGTTCCAAGGGCAATTTCCGGGTGGGCCAGCACGTGCAGCACGAGCGTTTCGGCATCGGCACCATCACCCGCATCGAAGGCCAGGGCGACAACTGCAAGATCGGGGTCGAATTCCAGCACACCGGCTACAAACTGTTGGTGCTCAAGTTTGCCACCATGTCTCCACTCGATTGACAACACAAAGTAAACCAGATAGATATGAACACCTTTCCCCATCCTTTCCCTGCCTACGTACTCGAAGAGAAAAAGCTGCGGGACAACCTGCAACTCATAGCCTCGGTGCGTGAAGCAGCCGGTGTCAAGATACTGGTAGCCTTCAAGGCCTTTGCCATGTGGAAGGCCTTCCCCTGGTTCCGGGAGTACGGATTCGAACAGACCACGGCCAGTTCGGTCAACGAAGCGATGCTGGCAGTCCGCCGGATGGGCCACCTAAGCCATGCCTATGCCCCGGCCTATACCGACAGGGATTTCCCGACCATGTTGGACTGCTGCGAGAGCATCACTTTCAATTCCCTGAGTCAGGCCAGGCATTTTCTGCCCCAGGTCAGGGCCTATGAACAGCAGCATGGCCGGCACATCAGCTGCGGCCTGCGCATCAATCCGGAGTACTCCCTGGTGGAGACGGCCCTGTACAATCCCTGCGCGCCCGGTTCCCGTCTGGGCATCCCTGCCGCCGAACTGGAGGCTTCCGGCCAATGGATGGAAGGCATCGAAGGCCTGCACTTCCATACACTTTGTGAATCTGATTCCTACGCTTTGGAAAAGACCTTGGAAGCCGTTGAACGGAATTTCGGCCCCTACCTGTCCAAGGTACGTTGGCTCAATATGGGCGGCGGCCATCTGATGACCCGCAAGGGCTATGATACGACCCATTTGATCGGGCTGTTGCAAGCTTTCCAGGCCAAATACCCCCACCTGCAACTCATCCTGGAGCCGGGCAGCGCCTTCACCTGGCAGACAGGCACGCTGCACGCCCATGTCAGCGACATCGTAACGCATCACGGCATACAGACGGCCTTGCTCGATGTCTCCTTCGCCTGTCACATGCCCGATTGCCTGGAAATGCCCTACAAACCGGAGATACGCGGTGCCGGCCACCCCGACGAACTGTGCTGGCCCCATGTCTACCGTATGGGGGGTAATTCCTGTCTGGCTGGCGACTGGATTGGTGACTGGAGTTTTCCCCAGCCCCTGAAAACGGGCGATGAAATCATCTTTGAGGACATGATACACTACACGACCGTCAAAACCCACATGTTCAACGGTGTGCCTCATCCGGCCCTGGCCTGCGAACACTGCGACGGATCGTTGGAAATCTGGCGTGAATACGGCTACGAAGACTACGAAAGCCGCATGGATTGATCATCATACACATCAACATACTCATTATCAATTACCATTATGAAAAAAACAATTGTCAAAGCTCTTTGTCTGCTGAGTTTGGCCCTGGCAGGCATTTCATGCTGCCAAAGCGTGTCCACGCAGGACGCCGCCCTGGCCAACATCATGAACCGTAAAAGTGTCCGCAGTTTTACCGGACAGAAACTGAGTGAAGAACAGATCACCACCCTGCTCAAAGCCGCCATGGCGGCTCCCACGGCCATGAACTACCAACCCTGGTGCTTCGTGGTCGTCAACGACGAGGCCAAAGTGGCAGCCATGTTTGGAGACGGCCGGGGTGCCGACATGTATCTCAAGGCCGGTGCCGTCATCGTTGTCTGCGGTGAAACCACCATGAAGCGCAGCCGCAACGGTGAGACCACCGAGCAGCCCAACCGTTTCTGGTTCGAAGACTGCAGCGCCGCCACCGAGAACCTGCTGCTGGCCGCCGAAGCCATGGGGCTGGGTGCCGTCTGGACCGGATGCTGGCCCATCGAGGCACGCTGCGAAAAGATTGCCAATGAACTGGGCTTGCCCGAAAACGTGATGCCGCTGGCCGTGGTGCCCGTCGGCTATCCCGCCGGTGACGACCAGCCCAAGGACAAGTGGAAACCCGAGAAAGTCCACTACAACCAGTGGTAAGCACCCTGGTCGCAGGCCCGGTTCCTCACGGGCAGAAACAAAAGTTCCCGGATCGAATGATTCGGGAACTTGTTTTTTTAACTGTTGGGAACAGAAGGCAATCGGTTTTATTCGATACGCTCCACGCTGACGCCTTCGATATTGGACAGCAGCAGATAGACCCTGGACAGGTGTTCGTCCCTTCTGACGCGCATGACAATGGTCACTTTGCCCTCGTTCATCGAATAGGAGGCCACATCGATGTGGTTTTTCTTCAACTCGCCGATGATGTCCAGTGCGCTCTTGTGATCGACGGCGTTGAAGGTGACAGTGATTTCCTTTTCCCCCCAATGCCGGCTGACAAAGTGCATGGCCTCCAAGCAGACGATGGACAAGACCGCCGCTGCCGCCCCCAACAGGTACATGCCCGAGCCGCAGGCCAGGCCGATGGCTGCTGCCACCCATAGGCCGGCGGCCGTGGTGACGCCCCTGATGACCTTGCGCTGGAAAATGATGACACCGGCCCCGATGAAACCGATACCCGACACCACCTGGGCGGCCACACGGGCGGCATCGTGGGTCCTGCCCTCAAAGGCATACTGCGAGATAATCATGAACATGGCACTGCCCAAAGCCACCAGGAAATGGGTCCTAAGTCCCGCTTCCTTGGCCCTCCGGCCGCGTTCCAGTCCGATGGCACCGCCCAGGAGGCCGGCCACGAAGATTCTGAGGATGAAATCAAGTGTCATAGTCGTGAGGTCTTACCGGGCAAAAATACTTATCCCGCCAGACAAAGACAAATAAAAAAAGCATCCCGCGTCAAGTGCAGGATGCCTTTTCTGTGACCCCGACAGGATTCAAACCTGTAACCTTCTGATCCGTAGTCAGATGCTCTATTCAATTAAGCTACGGGGCCTCTCAAAACCGGCTGCAAAAGTAATGCATAAAAAAATTCCGTGCAACTATTCACCGATTTTTTTCTAAAAAAACTGCCCCTTAAAAGGGATCGGACTCCGGAGACTCGCCTCCGGGATAATTGTCGTTGATCTTGGAAGCATAGAAACTGCCACCTGTCCCGGCCGATTGTGAGCCGTACTGGCTGTAGTCCATTTCGTCGTCGTCGCGGAAACGGGCGTATTCCTTGTCGAAGCGCAAACGGACATCGCCTGTGGAGCCGTTACGGTGCTTGGCGATGATGAGTTCGGCCTTGCCTATGTAGGAATTGCCCTCGGAGTCCTCGTAAATCTTGTAGTATTCGGGGCGATGGATAAAGCATACGATATCGGCATCCTGCTCGATGGCGCCCGATTCACGCAAGTCGGACAACTGCGGACGCTTGGCGTCGCTGGCACTGCTGGGACTGGCGTTGTTGCCGGCCGAGCGGTTGGTCGAAGCACGGTTCACCTGCGACAGGGCCACGATGGGAATGTCCAGTTCCTTGGCCAGGGCCTTCAGGGCACGCGACACGGTGCTCACCTCCTGCTCGCGGTTGCCAAAGCGGCTGCCGCTGGCGTTCATCAACTGCAGGTAGTCAATGATGAGCAGTTTGACACCTTTCTCCTTGACCAGGCGCCGGGCCTTGGTCGAGAACTCGAAGACCGACAGGCTGGGTGTGTCGTCGATGTAAATCGGCGCATCGTACAGCAATTTGAGCTGCTGGTCGAGCAAGGTCCATTCCTGCTGGCTCAGCTTGCCGTTGCGGATTTTTTCGCCCTCGATGGAACTAATATTGATGATCAGACGGTTGACCAACTGCACATTGGACATTTCCAGCGAGAAGAAGCCCACGGGAATCTCGTATTCGACGGCCATGTTCTTGGCCATGGACAAGGCGAAAGCAGTCTTACCCATGGCAGGACGTGCGGCGATGATGATCAGGTCGGAATTCTGCCAGCCGGATGTGATCTCATCGAGTTTGGTGAAACCCGAAGGCAGTCCCGACAGACCGTCCGTACGCTGGGATGCCGAGCGGATGCGCTTCAAGGCCTCGTCGATGATCGGGTTGATCTGCACCACTTCCTTCTTGAGCGACTGCTGCGAGAGCTCGAACAGGTCGGATTCGGCCTCCTGCATCAGGTCCTTGACATCGACCGATTCGTCGAAAGCCTTGCCCTGGATGTTCATCGAGAAATTGATCAACTCGCGGGCCAGGTATTTCTGGGCCACAATGCGGGCGTGATACTCCAGATGGGCAGTCGATACGACATTTTCGGTGAGCCTGATCAGATAGACCGGGCCGCCGACCTCGTCGAGCAGGTTCATGTGCTTGAGTTCTTCCTGCACGGTGAGGATATCGACAGGCTCCTGCCTGAGCGACAGGGACTGGATGGCCTCGTAGATCTGCTGATGGGGCTTTTCGTAGAAATGTTCGGGCTTGAGGATCTCACAAATCTTGGAAAAGGAGTCCTTTTCGAGCATCAATGCCCCCAATACCGCTTCTTCCAGTTCCCTGGCCTGGGGCTGGAGCCGGCTGATTTCGTCCGTCTTGACCGGGACGCGCTTGTAAACGACTTTTTTCTTTTCTTCCATGTGGCAAAAATACGGAAGTTTTATGGTTCAAAAAGCACAGGAACCGAATAGTTATCAACAAGCTACTGACATAGTTATCAGCACCGCAAATATCTGATTATCAGCAATTGACCAGACTTAGGAAAGAAATCCTGCCCAATAGTGGCAATCCTTGAATGCCTCCTTGAGACCGGTCTCCTCCCTGAACAGGCCATAGACCGAACTGCCGCTACCCGACATGGAGGCGTACAAGGCACCGGCCTCGTAGAGCTGTTGCTTGATGTGCCCTATGAGGGGATGGGCGGCAAAAACCGAAGGCTCGAAATCGTTGACGACGGTGTCTTTCCAGGTTTCGACGGGTTGATTGAGCAGTTCCGGCAAGGGATGCTCCGGCAGACGCGGCGTCACCCCGGCATAGGCTTCGGGGGTGGACACAAAGATGTCGGGCTTGACCAACACCCGCCAGTACCCCTGCAACGAGAGCCGGATATCGGAAAAGACGTCTCCCCTGCCCGTGGCAAACACCGCTTCGTTACGGATGAAGAAACTGCAATCGGCTCCCAGCCGGGCGGCATAGGCCTGCAACTGTCCGGTGTCCAGGCC
>JAGDCW010000132.1 GCA_017958305.1 Bacteroidales bacterium
CGGCGACGGGATCTTCCATCTTGCCGGTGTTGACATATTTCAGTTCAATGCCTCGTGTGGCGGCAAATGCGGGTGTGTAGAGCGTGGCGGCCCGGTCCAGACGGGTTTGGTCCATGTCGGTGACCACCAGCAGCGAAGGATGGCGGTCTTCGCGGTGCAGCACATAGTTGATGGCGGCCAGTCCCATGGGACCGACACCG
Organism: Bacteroidales bacterium; assembly: GCA_017958305.1. Classification (GTDB taxonomy): domain Bacteria; phylum Bacteroidota; class Bacteroidia; order Bacteroidales; family UBA1402; genus UBA1757. The sequence goes on from JAGDCW010000132.1 coordinate 201, forward strand.
GCCAGGATGGCCATCTTGCCGTTCTCGACAATCTCCATGTTGTGGATGTAGCGGCCGGGGGTGGTGTGGTAGTTGGCGTGCATGGCGCCGATGACGCAGCTCAGCGGCTCGGACAGGGAGGCAGGGTAGTAGCCTTCGCCTTTGAAAGGCAGCAGGCAGCCCAACTCCATCACCTCGTTGGGAATGATGACATAGGTGGCATCGCCGCCGATGTAGCGGTAGGAATAGCCGGGAGCGCTCAATACGCCGACCGGGCCCTTTTCGTAGTTGAGGGCGGGCTGGATGGAGAATTTGTCGCCCACCTTGAACTTGCCGGCCCATTTGGCGCCTACCTCGACCAGTTCACCGGCGAATTCATGGCCGATGATGACCGGGTTGCTTTCGACATCGTTGGGAACTCTCTTGTGATCACCGCCCTGACTGGCGGCTTTGTAGGACGACATGCACAGACTGTCGCAAACGACTTTGGCCAGGATTTCGTCTTCCTTGATGGCAGGCAGTTCGTAACTCTCCAGTCGGAGATCCTGCTTGCCGTATAAACGTACGGCTTTTGCTAACATAATTGCTCGCTTTTAATCGACTGCGAAGATACGGCAAAGCTCTAAGATTCCAAAATATATTTTGTCTTCCTTTTTCTGCTATTTTTTCTTTGAAAAACTATGCGGGGCTAGTATAAATTGATTATCTTTGCCTGAAATGCGTATTATTATCCATCCATAAGTATATGTCTGAATACAAGAAAATTAGCAAAGCATTGGTGTCGGTCTTCCACAAGGAAGGTCTCGACGAAATCCTTCGCAAGCTGCACGAGGACGGTGTCGGGTTCATCTCGACCGGCGGAACGCAGAAGTTTATCGAGTCGCTGGGTTATCCCTGTGAGAAAGTTGAGGACCTGACGGGCTATCCCTCCATCCTGGGCGGCCGGGTCAAAACCCTGCATCCGAAGGTCTTCGGCGGAATTCTAAACCGTCGTGAAGAAGCGCAGGACCAGCAACAGTGTGCCGAATACGGGATTCCGGCCATCGACCTGGTCATCGTCGATCTGTATCCTTTCGAGGCTACGGTCGCTTCCGGCGCCAGTGCAGAAGATATCATCGAGAAAATCGACATCGGCGGCATCTCGCTCATCCGCGCCGCCGCCAAGAATTTCCAGGATGTGGTCATCGTGGCCTCCAAGGCCCAGTATGGCGCCCTGCTGGACATTCTCAACGAAAAGGGGGCCCAAACCTCGATCGAGGAACGCAAGTGGTTTGCCAAGGAGGCCTTCAAGGTGTCCTCGGGCTATGACACCCACATCTTCAACTGGTTCGACGACAATGCCGCTTCGGCCTTCCGTTGCGCCGTCGATACTTCGCGTCAGTTGCGCTATGGTGAGAACCCCCATCAGCAGGCCCAGTTCTACGGTGACTTCGAAGAAATGTTCGAGCAACTGCAGGGCAAGGAGATTTCCTACAACAACCTGCTGGACATCGAGGCGGCTGTTTCGCTCATCAACGAGTTCACCGAGACCAGTTTTGTCATCATCAAGCACAACAATGCCTGCGGTGTGGCCTCCCGACCCACTTTGATCGAAGCCTGGAAGGCTGCCCTGGCCGGTGATCCGGTTTCGGCTTTCGGCGGCATTTTCGCCACCAACCGTCCGGTCGATAAGGAAACGGCCGAGGAAATCAACAAGCTCTTCTTCGAGGTGATCATCGCCCCCGACTACGATGCCGATGCGCTGGCCGTCCTCTCCCAGAAGAAAAACCGCATCATCCTGATCCAGAAAGAGACCGCTGTCCCTGCCCGCCAGTTCCGCTCCATCCTGAACGGCGTACTGGTGCAGGACAAGGACCTTCATACCGAAAACCCCGAAGAATTGCAGACTGTCACGGCCAAGGCTGCGACCGACAAGCAGGTCGAGGACCTGCTGTTTGCCAACATCATTGTCAAGCACAACAAGTCGAACGCCATCGTGCTGGCCAAGGACAAGCAACTCTGTGCCTCGGGCGTGGGTCAGACATCGCGCGTGGACGCCCTGCGCCAGGCCATCGACAAGGCTGTCTCCTTCGGTTTCGACTTGAAGGGCGCTGTGATGGCCTCCGATGCTTTCTTCCCCTTCCCCGACTGCGTGGAGATTGCCCACAAGGCCGGTATCGAGGCGGTGATCCATCCCGGCGGCTCGATCAACGACAAATTGTCGGTCGAATACTGCGACGCCAACGACATGGCCATGGTGACGACCGGTTTCAGACATTTCAAACATTAAAGACACACATCCATGGGACTGTTTTCATTTACACAAAAGATAGCGATGGACCTGGGTACCGCCAACACCGTTATCCTGCATAACGACAAGGTGGTCATCGACGAGCCCAGCGTCGTGGCTCTTGACAGCAAGACGGGCAAGACGCTGGCCGTGGGCGAGCAGGCCCGCCTGATGCATGAGAAAACCAACGAGAATATCCGTACCGTTCGCCCGCTGCGCGACGGTGTCATCGCCGACTTCTATGCCGCCGAGCAGATGATCCGCGGATTCATCAAGAAAGTGAACCCCCACAGCGGCGGCCTGTTCTCCTCGCTGCGCATGGTGGTATGCATCCCTTCCGGTTCGACCGAGGTGGAGATACGTGCCGTGCGCGACTCGGCCGAACATGTCGGCGGACGCGAAGTCTATATGATCTATGAGCCGATGGCGGCTGCCATCGGTATCGGCATCGACGTGGAAGCTCCCGAAGGCAACATGATTGTCGATATCGGCGGAGGAACGACCGAAATTGCCGTGATTTCGCTGGGCGGTATCGTGGCCAACGAATCGATCCGTATCGCCGGTGACGATTTCACGGCCGACATACAGGAATACATGCGTCGTCAGCACAATCTGCGCATTGGCGAGCGTACCGCCGAGCAGATCAAGCTGCACGTGGGTTCGGCCATGACCGAGCTGGACAATCCGCCGGAGGACTACCTGGTGCGCGGTCCCAACCAGATGACGGCGCTGCCCATGGAAGTGCCTGTGTCGTATGTGGAGATCTCCCATTGCCTGGAGAAATCCATCTCGAAGGTGGAGACGGCCGTGCTGAACGCTCTGGAAAAGACCCCGCCGGAGCTTTACGCCGACATCGTCCGCAACGGTATCTACCTGACCGGCGGCGGCGCTTTGCTGCGCGGACTGGCCCAGCGGTTGACCAACAAGATCAACATCCCGTTCATTGTGCCGGAAGATCCCCTGCATGCCGTGGCCAACGGTACGAGTGTAGCCCTGAAGCATGTTGACAAGTATAACTTCCTGCTTCGCTGATGCATTCCCTGATACAGTTTCTGGCACGCTTCGGTAATACGCTGCTGTTCGTTGTCCTGGAAATCGTCGCCTTGGTGCTGCTGTTCCGTTACAACGACTTCCATCAGAGCATTGCCCTTTCGTCGGCCAGCCGTATCAATGGGAAAATCTATGAAACCCGCGAACAGGTGACGGGCTATTTCCTCCTGCGTGAGAAGAATACGCTGCTCTGGCAGCAGAACGGAGAGCTGGAGAAGAAAGTGGCCCGCCTGGAAGCCGCCTTGCGCCAAAGTGGCCGGGAAGAGGCCCCTTTGCGTGATGCCGACGAATTCGGGTATATCTATGCACGGGTGCTGAAAAACAGTGTGATCCAACAAACCAACAGTTTCACGCTGAATGTCGGCCGCGCCGACGGGGTGCAGCCGGGTATGGGTGTCACCGGTCCGCAGGGCATTGCCGGAATCGTGTCGGCTTGCTCGGAACACTATTCGGTGGTCGTGTCCCTGCTCAATGTCAATGCCCATTTCAGCTGCAAGGTGAAAAATACCGATGTGGTGGGCTCGCTCACCTGGCATGGGGGCGATACCCGCTACGGCTGGCTGGAGGAACTGCCCGGCTACCAGATGTGGAATGTCGGCGACACGGTGGTGACCAGCGGATTTTCCAATTCTTTCCCGGCCGGCCTGCCCGTAGGCTGCATCGAGTCTTTCGACAAGACGTCGGCCGAAAACTTCTACACGGCGCGCATCCGCCTGTTCACCCGCTTTGAATCGCTGGCCGATGTGCGCATCATGTATCGAACCCATTTTCAGGAACAGCGCGAGCTGGAGGAGGCAGCCAAATGAACAGGACAGTTGTCAAACATGTGATTGTCGCCTTGGTGCTGGTGCTTTTCCAGACGCTGGTGCTGCAATATGCCGGCTTCCTGTCGTTCGTGCCGCTGGTCTATCTCTATGCCGTACTCATCTGGCCTGTCGATATGCCGGTTTGGAGGGCCTTGCTGCTGGGCTTCTTGATAGGCCTGGCGGTGGATGTCCTGTTGGATTGCCCTGGCATGCATGCGGCGGCCACCACGTTTGCCGTCTATCTGCGCCGGCCTTTGTTGCGCACCTTCCTGAGCAAGGAAGAGACCGAGGGCATGGAACCGGGCGAGCGGAGCATGGGTTTCCTGAGTTTCTGGAAATATGCCTTGGTGATGATCCTGTGTCATCATTTCGTCCTTTACCTGATAGAGTCCTTTTCGTGGACCGATCCCCTGATGATGCTGCTCAGGACCTTGGTCAGCTCGCTGCTGACCGGTGTGCTGGTCTTCCTGTTCGAACGTTTCCGCAGATAAAGCGCTGCCATGGCCCTGGACAAAAACTACGAACGTAGGAGCACGACCCTCCTGATCATCATTGCCTTGACAGTGCTGGTCTATCTTATCCGCCTGGTGCATTTGCAGCTCCTCTCCGATGAATACGACAAATATGCCGACAGCAACGCCCAGTTTCGCAAGGTGATCTATCCCGAGCGTGGCCTGATTTACGACCGTAACGGACGTGTGATGGTCTATAACTCTGCCTTCTACGACTTGATGGTGACCACACGCGAGATGAAGGGACTCGATACGCTCGATTTCTGCCGGACGCTGAACATCAGCCGCGAGTATTTCGACAAGCGGATGGCCGACATGCGCAACCGGCGCCTGAATCCCGGCTTTTCGACCTACACACCGCAACTGTTCATGTCGCAGCTCAGTGTTGAACAGTACGGCCCCCTGCAGGAAAAGCTGTTCAGTTTCCCCGGTTTCAGTATCCAAAAACGTTCACTTCGCTCCTATACCCGGCCCGTGGCGGCCCATGCCCTGGGCTATGTGGCCGAAGTCAACCGCCGCGACATCGAGCAGGACAGCTATTATGCCAGCGGCGACTACAGCGGTCGTTCGGGCATTGAAAAGATGTACGAACAGCAGTTGCGCGGGGAGAAAGGCTATGAGATTTACCTGCGCGATGTGCACGGCCGCATCAAGCGCCCGTACAACGAGGGACGCCGCGATCTTCCGCCCGTGTCGGGCAAGGACCTGACGCTGTCGCTCGACCTCGACCTGCAGGAATACGCCGAGCAGCTGATGGTCAACAAACGGGGGGCCATCGTCGCCCTGGAACCGAAAACCGGCGAGATACTGGCCTATGTCTCGGCACCCACCTACGATCCCAATCTTCTGGTGGGCAACCAGCGGGCCGTCAACTATCGTGAGTTGGAGGCCTCTCCCTACAAGGTATTCCTCAACCGCCCCATCCAGTCGTTCTATCCTCCGGGATCCACCTTCAAACCATTGCAGGCCCTGGTGCTGCAGCAGGAAAAGATCATCACCTCGCGCACGGAATACGCCTGCCACAACGGCTATGCCTTTGCCGGCATGAAACTGGGTTGCCATTCACACCGCTCTCCGCTGGATTTGCCGTCGGCCATTGCCACCTCGTGCAACGCCTATTTCGCTGCTGCCTACCGTGCCATGATCGACGACCGCAAATACGCCTCTTCGCAAGCCGCCCTGGATGTTTGGCGCGGACATGTCGCTTCGTTCGGCTACGGCGCCCGGCTGGGGGTGGACATGGCCTTCGAGCAGTCGGGCATGATCCCTTCGTCGGAGTTTTACAACCGGGTCTATGGCAACCGCGCCTGGAAGGGCTCGACGATCATCTCCAACGCCATCGGTCAGGGTGAGATTCTGGCCACGCCTTTGCAGATAGCCAACTTTTGCGCCACCATCTGCAACCGGGGCTGGTATTACACCCCCCATATCGTCAAGCAGATCGAGGGTGAGACCTTGGACGAAAAATACACCACGCGACACCAGGTGACGGTCGATCCGGCCTATTTCGAACCGATTGTCCAGGGAATGCGTGCCTCGGTGACCGAGAGTATCGGTACATCGCGCGGGGTGGCCATTCCCGGCATTGAGGTTTGCGGCAAGACGGGTACGGCCGAGAACAAGGGGGTGGACCATTCCATCTTCATGTGTTTTGCCCCGAAAGACGACCCGCAGATATGCATGCTGGTCTTTATCGAGAACGGCGGCTTCGGGGCCACCTGGGCGGTGCCCATGGCCAGCCTGTTGCTGGAAAAGTATCTGAAAGGCGGCATTGCGGATAATCGCAAGTGGATGGAAACCAGATTGTTGAACGCTAATTTGATGGAAGTTGAACCAGAGAACCAATAACGGAAGTTTTCTCAAGACCTTGGACTACCAGGTGCTGTTTATCTACCTGTTCCTGGTCATTTGGGGCTGGTTGTCCATTTACAGCGCCAGCTACGACTACGAGAGTTCCCGCCTGCTGGACTTGGCCCAGTTCTCGGGCAAGCAGTTCCTGTGGATCGGCATCTCGCTGGTGGTCGGAGTGCTGCTGCTGGTGATCGATTCGCGCTGGTACTACAATACGGCCGAGATCATCTACATATTGGTGATGGCGCTGTTGATGGCGACCATCGTCCTGGCCACCGATGTCAAGGGCTCGCGTTCCTGGCTGGTGTTCGGGCCGGTGAGTCTGCAGCCGGCCGAGTTCGCCAAGTTTGCCACGGCGCTGGCCCTGGCCAAGTATATCGACAAACATGGTTTCCGTCCCAAGGAATCCAAACGCGACTACCTGACCTATTTCATCATCTTTTTGCCGGTGCTGCTCATTTTGCTCCAGCAGGAGACCGGATCGGCCTTGGTGTATTTTTCCTTGTTTTTCGTGCTCTATCGTGAAGGCATGTCGCCCAAATTGCTGCTGGCCGGCTGTTGCGCCGCCGCCTATTTCGTCATCTCCATCCGCTATGGCAGCACCCAACTCTGGGGTGTTACCGAGTTGGGAACTTTTCTGGTGCTGCTGCTGATACTGGCCATCACGCTGCTCATGTTCCATTTGAACAACCCCAAGGAAAAACAGTCGCTCGGGCTGGTGTTGGGGGGCAATCTGTTGCCATTGTCGGTGGCTGTGTTGTGCAATGTCGCGGGCTGGCACATCAACCTGTGCTGGCCGCTGCTGGCGACCATGGCCCTGTCGCTGGGCTATCTGGGCTGGCTGGTGTTCAAGAAAAACCTGCGCGAGGTGGGGCAGACCATCCTTTTCGCTGTGCTGTCGGTGGCCTTCCTCTTTGCCGTGGGCTTTATTTTCGACCATGTGCTCAAACCTCATCAGCAGGTGCGCACCCAGGTGTTCCTGGGCGTGGTGGACGATCCGACCAATGCCGGATACAATGTGAACCAGGCCAAGATATCGATCGGTTCGGGCGGGCTGGCCGGCAAAGGTTTTCTCAATGGCACGCAGACCAAACTGAAATATGTGCCCGAGCAGCATACCGACTTCATCTTCTGCACTATCGGCGAGGAATGGGGCTTTGTCGGCTCGGCGCTCCTGTTGCTGGTCTATCTCTATCTGATGATCCGCTTGATCCTGATGGCCGAACGGCAACGCAGCCGCTTTGTGCGGGTCTATGGCTACTGTGTGGTCTGCATTTTCTTCTTCCATGTCCTGATCAACGTGGGCATGGTCCTGGGCATCATGCCTGTCATCGGCATCCCTCTGCCGTTTTTCAGCTACGGCGGCTCTTCGCTGCTGAGTTTCACCATCCTGCTGTTCATTTTCCTCAAATTGGACGCCGAACGGCTGCGTTATCACTGACACATTAAACACTTGATGATATGAAAACTCTCAGATTGATGACATTGAGCGTCTTGGCAGCATTGTTGCTGAGCTTTTCCCCAAAGCAGGACCGTCCTGTCACGATTTTCACCATCGGCGATTCGACCATGGCCGACAAACCCCTGGACCTGGGCAACCTGGAAAGAGGCTGGGGACAGGCCCTGCGCGCATGCTGGGACAGCCGCTATGTGGTGGTGGACAATCATGCCCTGAACGGCCGCAGTTCGAAGAGTTTCCGCGACGAGGGCCATTGGCAGCCGGTCTATGAAAAGATCCGCCCCGGCGACTATGTGCTGATCCAGTTCGGACACAACGACCAAAAACCCAAAGAAGACCGCCATACCGACCCGGGAACGACCTACAACGAACAGCTTAGGCAGTATATTCGCGAGACCCGCGAAAAAGGCGGCATCCCAGTGCTGCTCACTTCGATGGTGCGCCGCAAGTTCGGCGAGGACGGCAAGTTGACGGAGACCCACGGCGACTACCTGCAGGCCGTGCGCGACGTGGCCGCCGAAATGAAGGTGACACTCATCGACCACAACCTTTCCAGCAAGCGGCTGGTTGAGCAGATGGGTCCCGAGGATTCCAAACGCCTTTTCATGTGGGTGGAGAAGAATACCTGCATGGCTTGCCCCGACGGCCGGGAAGACGACACCCACCTCAATGGGCTGGGGGCGCGCCGGATGGCCTGGCTGGTGCTGGACGAACTGCGCGAAAAAATCCCTGCTCTGGCTCCCTACATCCTTTCTAGCGACTATGTGGTGGCCCAGGACGGCTCAGGCGATTTCTTCACGGTGCAGGAGGCCATCAACGCCATACCGGATTTCCGCAAGAACGGCCGCACCCGCATCTATATACGCAACGGTGTTTACAAAGAGAAGTTGATTCTGCCCGAAAGCAAGATCAATGTGACATTCATCGGTGAAAGCCTGGAAGGTACCATCCTGACCTATGACGATTATGCCCAGAAAAAGAATGTCTTCGGGGAGGAGAAGTCCACTTCCGGCTCGGCCAGTTTCTATGTCTATGGCCATGATTTCCATGCCGAGAACCTGACTTTTGAGAACTCGGCCGGTCCGGTGGGCCAGGCGGTGGCCGTGTTTGTCTCGGGCGACCGGGCCGTGTTCCGCCACTGCCGGTTCCTGGGCTGTCAGGACACCTTATATACTTATGGCAAGCAAAGCCGGCAGTACTACGAAGACTGCTACATCGAAGGCACGGTCGATTTCATCTTCGGCTCGTCCACGGCGGTGTTCAAGGACTGCGAGATCCGCAGCAAGCGGACGGGTTTTGTGACAGCCGCATCTACGCCGGAGCCTACGGCCTACGGTTATGTCTTCTTCGATTGCCGCCTGACGGCCGACGAAGGAGTGGAAGGCGTCTTTTTGGGCCGTCCCTGGCGGCCGTACGCCAAAGTGGTCTATCTCAATTGCTTCCTGGGCGGCCATATCCGTCCCGAAGGTTGGAACAACTGGGGCAATCCGGCCAATGAAAAGACGGCCTCCTATGCCGAATATGGCTCGAAAGGACCCGGTGCCAAAAAAACAGCCAGGGTCGGGTGGGCCCGGTCGCTGAGTCGCCGCGAGGCTGCCGAATATACGGTGGAAAAAGTGTTGGCCGGAGCCGATGGTTGGACACTGCCCAAGGAATTGTAGCCTTGCACGCCTACAAAAGGATTATTCGTACGACAGCCTGATCCCGACTTTTTCGATGCCGGTGAGCAGGCTGTCTTGCATCATGGGCATGACAGCGATGCGGAAGGCCAGCGTCTGTCCGGGCGATGGCAGGAAACCCAGGCAGCCGAGCTCCTTGACGAGGGTGTAGGACGAGCCCCATCCCTTGCCTTGCCAGATACCCCTGTCGTTGACCAGTTGGAAATGGGTCTGGGTGGCGGCTCTCTGACCGGCACCTTGACCGGAATCGGCCGGCAGTATTGTGAAATCAGACATAACCAGCAGATGCAAGTCTTCGTAGGGGTAGCTGTCGCGATGCCTGAGCGACAGGACGGTTTTGACGGGATGCCCTGCCTGCTGGCTCAGCAACAGGGAATCCATGCGCAGGGTGTCGGCAAAAAACAAGGTGTCTGTCGCCCGCCAGCCCTCCCGCCCAATGTCGCGATACTGGTGATAGAGGCTGTCGTGCCAGGTACAGGCCGACAGCAGCAAGGGAATCAACAACCAAGCGGATTTTTTCATGAATTGCCTTCTTGGGGTGCGCCTGCGTCGGGACGGCGGCCGTGCCGGTTGCCGTGATGGCGGTTGTTGCGGTGTTTCTTGCGTTTGTCGCGCGAAGGCTTGTCGAAGCGTGTGAAGTCGTTGTTGCCCAGGATGTCGCCGAAAGCGCTTTGCTGAGGTTCGCTGGGATTCTCCGACAGGCTGTCCACCCGCAGGCCCTGCTTGTTGAGTGCAATGATCTTGAAGGCTCTTTCCACCGGGATGGTCTCCAGGTTGGCCAGGGTGTCCTTGGAAGTGGAGTAGGTGACCGTGCGTTTGAAGATGTCGGCCTTGACCTGGTAGTAGGTGGCATCCTTGGTTTCCAGCGTGGTATTCTTGGAGGGAATGCTCTTTTGGGCTTCGACATACATGTCGGTCTCGTAGTTCATGCAGCATTTCAGTTTGGCGCACTGGCCGGCCAGTTTCTGGGGATTGAGGCTGAGATCCTGGTAGCGGGCAGCTGCCGTCGAGACGGAGACGAAATTGGTCATCCACGACGAACAGCACATTTCCCGGCCGCAGGGACCGATGCCGCCGATACGGCCGGCTTCCTGGCGGGCACCGATCTGCTTCATCTCGATGCGGACACGGAAGGTGTCGGCCAGCACTTTGATCAGTTCACGAAAATCGACCCGTCCGTCGGCGATATAGTAGAAGATGGCCTTGTTGCCGTCGCCTTGGTATTCGACATCGCCGATTTTCATTTCCAGGTGCAACTCTTCGGCAATCTTTCTGGATTTGAGCATGGTCTCATGCTCCTTGGCCTTGGCGGCCTCGTATTTTTCCATATCGGCGGGACGCGCCTTGCGATAGACGCGACGCACCTCCTGGTCGAAGCGGTAGTGGGCTTTTTTCATTTGCTTGAGCACCAACTGCCCCGTGAGGGTGACCACGCCGATGTCGTGGCCGGGCATGGACTCGACGGCCACCCAATCGCCTTTAACAAGCGGTATCTTGTTGCTGTTCAGGTAATAGCCTTTGCGTGTGTTTTTAAACTGCACCTCCACATAATCGGTCGAGGACTGGGCTTCGGGCAGGTCGCAGAGCCAGTCGAAGGTGTTCAGTTTCTTGATGGTGACGCCACTGCTTCCCTTGATGTTCATCAAGAAGCCGGTCGGGTTGAGCTTATATTTCTTTTCTTCCATGATTATTTGAATAACATGATCGACTGCAGGGCCAGGTCGAAAAACACCATCCGGGCATTGACATTTGCCTCGATGTGCCTTTCGGCCAACTGGTAGGCCTCCATGAAGTCTTCTATATTGCGATGGTTGATAAAACTGAAGAATTTGCCCGAAAAAGCAGCTTCCTCGGGGTTGAGGTAGTTCAGGTCGGGCTGGTGCAGGTTCATGATGAAATTCTCACGCACCAGCCGCTGGGCATAAGACAGATACTGCTTTTGCCGTTCACGGCCGATTTTGGCGATTTCGTCGGCCCATAGTTTCTGATCTTGCAGGGCCCGCTGCTTGTCGAGCCGGCGCTCGGGCGAGAAGTGGGCGATGGTATAGGCGTTGCGCATGCAGCGGATGAACAGGTCGAGAAAATACTTGTCGGTCGCGTTCTCGCCCAGCAGGTTGCGGGCCTGGATCAAACTGCCCTTGGCCAGGCGTGCGGCCGCGGTTATGTCGGCCTGCGGCAACTCCGGGAACTGCCTCTTCAAGGCATCGACGAGCATGGGCAATCCAATGCCTTGGATATGCAGGTGCTGGGTGCGCGACCAGATGGTGCCGATGATGCCTTCGCTGTCTTCGGTCACGAGTAGGAAAACAGTACGCTCGGGCGGTTCCTCAAGGATTTTGAGCAGCCGGTTGGCACAGGAAGGATGCATCTTCTCGGGCAGCCAGATGAGCATCACCTTGTAGGCCGATTCATAGCTTTTGAGGTTGAGCTTGCGCAGGATTTCGTTGCCTTCTTCGGCATAGATCATGCCTTGGGCGTTCTCGCTGCCCAGGAAACTCATCCATTGTTCGTAGGAGAAGTAGGGATCCTTCAGCACCATCTCGCGCCAGGAGGCCAGGAACTGGTCGCAGACCGGCTTGGACGACGAAGAAGACTTGGGCTTGTAGATGGGAAAGACAAAATGCAAGTCGGGGTGTTGCAGGCGGCTGAACTGCTGACAGGAAGGGCAGTGCCCGCAGGCGTCGTCTTCCCGGCGGTCCGTGCAGCAAAGATAACGGGCAAAGGCCAGGGCCAGCGGCAACTTGCCGGCTCCCATGGGACCCGAAAACAGCAGCGCATGCGGCACCTTGCCCGACTGTGCCGTCTGGATGAGGTGCGCCTTGATGTCGCTTTGTCCTATGATATCTTTGAATAACACGCTTGTGGTCTGTTTCAGGGTTGTACAAGTGCGGTTTCCATGGCAACTTGGACCGTGTCGGCAGCTGCGGCATAGCCCAGGTCTTTCATCAATTGGCGTTTGACCATTTCGAAACTGTCGCGATAGGCTTCCTTGAGCGGGGTGGAGGGAGGCGATTCCATCTTGAGCGGATCGATGGGCTGCCCGTTGCGATATACCCGGAAATCCAGGTGCGGCCCGGTGGCCAGTCCGGTGGCGCCCACGTAGCCGATCACCTCGCCCTGCGACACCTTGCTGCCCACGGCCAATCCCTGGGCAAAACGGCTCAGGTGCATGTAGGTGGTGGTGTAGGTGCCGTTGTGCTTGATGGTGACATAGTTGCCGGCTCCGTTTTTCTGGAAGGCTTTCTTGGTCACCACCCCTGCACCGATGCTGACGACCGGGGTGCCCGTGGGGGCGGCATAGTCCACCCCAAGATGCGGCCGGCGTATTTTCAAGACTGGATGCAGCCGCGATGGATTGAAGCGCGAACTGATGCGGGAATACTTGAGCGGTGCCTTGAGAAAGGCCTTGCGCAGGTTGATCCCGTTCTCGTCGAAATAGTCTTTGAAGCCGTCCTGTTCGAAGGGAAAGGCAAAATAGTCCTTGCCATTGTGGTGGAAGACGGCGGCATGGATCTCGCCGATGCCCACCGAAACGCTGTCATCGACAAAATATTCGTCATAGAGCACCTTGTAGCCATCCCCTTTCTGGATGCCGAAAAAGTCGATCTGCCAGGCATAGATGTCCGACAGCGGATTGGCCAGGGTGGTGTTGTAGCCGTTGTCGTAGAGACTCTTCCACAGTGAGTGGTCCACCTTGCCCTCGGCACACTGGCTCTTCATGAGCACTTCCTTCTGGGCACGATACACCTGGAGGCTGTCGGCAAAATCGAAGATGACATAGTCGGTGCGGCTCTCCTTGTAGAGAAAATAGCGCAGCCGGGGCAAACTGTCGAGCGTGCGCATGGCAATGTAGTCGTGGCCCGACTGGATGCGGCGGACATCGAATACCGGCTTGGCCGTCTTGACCACTTGGTCGATGACCCGGGCCGGCACGCCATACCGTCCCAACAGCAGCGACAGGCTCCAGCCGTCCTTGATGCGGCCGTCTTCGAGTTGGAGGGTGTCGATGCGAAGCCCCAGCATGTATTCAGCCTGCGGCTGAGTGTCGGAGGTTGTATCGCCGTTGTCCGAGGCCGTGTCTTTGGCCTGCGGACGCAAGCAGAAAAA
>JAGDCW010000133.1 GCA_017958305.1 Bacteroidales bacterium
AGCGCAGCAACTGCTCTTGGGTCATGTGGAAGATGTCCTGAACCTGCTTCATGGACGAATACACCTTGCAAATCTGGAACAGGTGGCCGATGTCGAACATGGGGTCGCCGTGGGCGAAACGGTCCAGGTCGATCCAGTAGCAGACACCCTCGGCCATGATGAGATTGCCCGACTGGAAATCACCGTGCACACAATGGTCGTTTTCCGGGATGGACTCGGCAAACCGACGGAGCAACTGCCGGTGCTTGCGCGATACGAAGGTAGCCTTGCCGATGGCCTGCAGCATCTGTTCCCGGCGGCTGGGGAAGAAACTCGTGTCGCAGGGGGTGGCAAACAGTTGCTGGCCCTGCCGGGCGAGCAAGGCGGCCATTTCGTCGATGCGCTCCGGCTCGTCGTGGCAGATGCGCGACAGGGACTTCTTGTGCTTGATGCGCTGGGCAATGGTGGCGTAAGCATCGCCCACACGCACCATCTCATACATCTTGGGGGTGGACAGGCCCAGTCGCTCCACTGCCTGGGACACCTCGTACTCATGCTTGACTGTGTCCAGGCAACTGAGTCGCGGTTTGTTGACTTTCAGGATGATGTCGCTCTGGGATGGGTTCTCGTAGGTGACTCCGTTGCCGCCTTCGCCCACTTTGATCCAGGCGCTCAGGTCGATATTTCTGTATTCGCTCATAGGGAGTTTGACTTGAACTGAAAACGGTTGGTGTTTTAGCCGTCCGATATATGGACAATTTTTTTCGGCATCAAAGGTAATCATTTCTCTAAAACCGATGCCGGATTTGAATTATATTTGCATTGTTAATCGCTGTCTCACGATGAAATAATGCCCGATAATCCGTGCTGGCGGGTGTGGAAGAAGCGGGCGCTGAAATTATTTCCAACTTTTTTCCAACCTTTTTCCGGCTGCCTGCGTCTAACTGGTGAAACCCTTCCGGAAAACGGGCTTAAGTCAATCGTTTTAAGTCGAACAATTTAAAAGAATACAACTATGGATTTTGACATTTTGCTTCCTATCTGCATTTGCGTGGTATTGCCCATCATGGTGGTCTGGCTCAGGACCCGCGCCCAACAGAACGAGATCAACAGAAAGACCGAGGTCATGCTCAAGGCCATTGAGTCGGGTAGCGCCATCGACAACGACTTTTTCAAGGCGCAGTCGCTGCAGAAAAAGCCGAAGAGTTTGAAGGAAAAACTGCTGGGCCGCCTTACCGGTGCCTGCATCAACTCCCTGCTGGGTGTCGCCGGACTGGTCGGCGGAAGCCTGCTGTGGCAAAGCGGCTGCGAGAACGAAGACTCCCTCTTCCTGGTGGGTGTCGGTGCCATCCTGCTGGCCGTCGGTATCGCCCTGTTCATCGTCTATTTCGTGGGCAAGCGCATGCTGGCCGGCGAGATTGCCGCCGAAGAACGCGCCCTGGAGAAGTAATCTATGACCCGGGAACGGTTCATCGAATATGTACGGACGGAGCAGGAGCCTTTGAGAAGGTTCCTGCTTGCCCTGTGCAACGGCGATGCCGCCTTGGCCGACGACCTGGCCCAGGATGCGCTGATCCGGGCCTATGTGGCCTCGGGCTCCTTCCTGGGCCTGTCGAAATTCAGCACCTGGCTCCTTCGGATTGCCTACAACTGCTACATGGACCATTGCCGCCGGTCGCATCCCGACCAGGTGCCCCTGGAGCAGGCGCTGGATGTCCCCAGCCTGGACGCCACGGATGCTTCCTTCCGCTACGAAGGGTTGTATAAGGCTCTCGAGCGCCTGCCCGAAAAGGAGAGGGCCGCCATCGCCCTGTTCTACTTCGAAGACCGCAGCGTCAAGGAGATCGCAACCATCCTGGATATGCCGCAAGGCACTGTGAAATACCATCTTTCGATGGGGCGTAATCATTTAAAGCAATTGATACAATGATATGAAAGACATAGACAAAATCCTTCGCGAAAACAGGCCCGTAGTCAAAGACGATCCCACCTTCATCCTCGAGACCAAACACCGGATGGAGGCTGTGGAGGGCATCAAGGCCGAGGTGGAGCGTCAGCGCAGCCATGGCCGTGTGGCACTGATCGTGGCATTGGCCATCGGGTTGGCGGCAGGTGTGCTGGCAACGGCTATAGCCTTCCTCTGGCCCGTCGATGTCCAGTCGGTCGAAGAGGGCCTCTGGCACAGCATCCGGCTCTTCTTAGAGGGCTGGAAACAATACCTCATCTACCCGGTGGCCGTCCTGGCCGTCGCTCTGAGTCTGGTCGTCTCCACAGGCAACCGCCCTGCATTCAACAACAGGTGATGGGGCTCCGGACACGCATAAAAACAACCAAAGAACCCAACAATCCGATACGCTTAACTTGGAAAAGCGCTCTTTTTGCACCCTAAAATCTTTGGAAAAGCGTCCTTTTTGTGCTTGATTTTTCATAGAAAAGCGTACCTTTGTCCCGCAAACGACGTGATTCTATGCTAAAAAGAAAGATACGATCCTATATCTATGAGCATCTTGCCAGTAAGAACAGCAAGATCCTGGTTATCGATGGAGCCCGTCAAATCGGGAAATCCTACATCATCCGTGAAGTTGCAAAGTCTCTCTTCCAAAACTATGTCGAGATCAACTTCGCAGAGGATAAGAATGGCCCCAGGTTGTTTGAATCCGCAACGACCAAGGAGGAGTTTTATTTCCGTTTGAGCACGGTTGTCGGTGACCGATTAAAGGGAACAAAGGAAGATACGATTATCTTCCTTGATGGGATCCAGACCTATCCTCATCTTTTAACGTTGCTGAAGTTCTTGAAGGAAGACGGACGGTACACTTATATTGCCAGTGGTTCTCTTCTTGGAGTAACACTTCGACGGACAACATCCGTACCTGCCGGTAGTGTCATCATCAAGCATATGTTCCAGCTGGACTTCGAGGAGTTCCTTTGGGCTAATGGATTTACCGAAGAGGCCGTCTCTGCTTTGGAAGAAAAGTTTAGGAAGAGAGAGTCTCTTGACGAATCAATGCACGCCCGAATAATGGATCTTTTCAAGAAATACCTCCTTGTAGGCGGATTGCCCGACGCCGTGAACGAATTCTTGAGTTCCAGGAACATCATGGCTGTCCGGGACATTCATGAGGCAATCCATACCTTGTATGGGATTGATGCGGCCCAATACGACGAAGAACATAAACTCAAAATTTCCCGAATCTACGATATGATTCCGTCCTTGATGGGCAATAAGAAGAAACGCATTGTCTATCGTGACGTAGAGGGTAAAATAAATAAACGGAACGAAGACTATCAGGACGAGTTCGACTATGTTTCCGGGGCAGGAATTGCCATAGAGGTTAAAGCCGTTTCTTCCCCGGTTTTCCCGCTTAAGGAATCCGAGAGCAAGAATCTGCTGAAGTTTTACATGAACGACGTCGGACTTCTTACGAATGAACTCTACAAGTACAACATCGACGCTGTAATGAACGATCGTCTCAGCGTGAATCTGGGAAGCGTCTATGAAAGCGTTGTCGCCTCTGAACTGAGGGCTCATTGCTTGGGGCAACTATACTACTATGACAACAAGGCTCATGGCGAGGTGGAGTTCCTCCTGGATGACTATGACAACGCAGCCCTCCTGCCGGTTGAAGTTAAATCAGGGAAAGACTATACGATCCACCGGGCGCTCAACGCCTTCCTGGCGAATCCTGATTACCATGTCCATGACGCATTCGTCCTGTCTAATGAACGGCTCATAAAAAAAGATAGGTTCATCACCTATATTCCTATCTATTATGCTCCCTTTATTCAGAGCAGCCATCCTGACGTTGTGACGCTTTAATGCTGCTTGCGTTTTAGCGTGCAAAGGGAACCGGTAGAGTGAAGCCGGATTTGATTATTTCCCTTCGCGGAGGGCCTGGGCGATGCGAAAGATGGTATCGACCTTGTCGTCGGTGACCTGGTCGTCCATGTTGATGCAGCACAGGCCGGTCAGTTCGAGCGGGCCGCTGTCGCCCACCAGCCGCCGGATGTGTCCTTCGAGCTCGTCGCACGTCATGCGGTTGATGCTCACCGGATCGAGGCGGACGTTGAGCAAGGTATGGGGCAGGGCCTGACGCAAGATCTTCATGTCGCCGCCCCAGCCGGCATCGAGGAAGGCCAGATGGGGAACCATGGCCATCTTTTCTGCCATGCGGTGCGGATCGGGACCGCAGTAGTGGATGCCGTAGGGCTGGTATTTCTTGCTCCACTCGATGTCGTAGGGCAGCAGGAACTCTTCATATTGCTCTTCGGAGATCATGGTGTGCGAGCATTCGGATTGCAGATAGACCGAACCCCTCATGTTGATGACATTGCGGTTGACCGAGATGGAGGTGGTCCCTGTCAGCGAGAAGATGTAGCAGAAGAAACGCTCGATGACGGCAGCGATCTTGTCGAAATAGGCTTTCACGCCGTCGGGGTCGAGCATCATGTCGAGCAGGATGTTCTCGCCCTTGAGGTCCATGGCCAGGTTCAGGATGCCACTCCAGTTGATGTCGCCCGTGACATAGCCGTAGGTCTGCCTTAATTCGCCGACGAGCTTTTCCAGCCGCTTGAAGGCCGGGCTCTGGAAGGCGCCTTCGACATCCACCTCGAAGTCTTCGCGGTGGGCGCAGATCACCTGCGGGGCGGCATCGTCGCTATAGCGGATCTCGCAGCCGAGCATCTCGGAGAGCAGGTAGCCGGCGGCATTGTGGACGGCGCCGATCTGGGGCAGCATCTTGCCCTTGTCGGCTCCCAGGCCCCAGCGGCCGAAGCGTTCGTAGAGTTCGCGCTCCATGCGCTCCTCGCTCTCGACGCGTTTTTTGGGGTTATAAAAGAAATCCTCGTCGAAGGTGATACCGCAGTGCTTGTTCCACCACGAAGGATGGAAGACGATTTCGACGGGAAGGACTTGGTTTTTGATCAGATCGTTCATAGTGGTATGTTTTTTTGTCGATGATTATTCCAAACTGATCATCAGCCGGCCCTTTTGCGGGCCCTGAAGCTGACGTTTCCGACCGGAGGGACCGGTCATGTCGGGGGCGTGCCCCTTGTTGCCGATGGCCGGGATGACGTCCAGGACGGCCAGGCCGGTGGAAGGCAGGGTGAAGACGAGGCCGTCGCGACCGTCACGCGGTGTGTACAGGCCAAGATAGCTGCCGCTGCGGCCGTTCTGCCAGATGAGGCGTCCTTCCGTGGTCTGGAAGGCGGCCCATTGCCAGTCGGCGTAGTAGCCTTTGAATTCGGGATAGTCGAAACTCTCGCCCGGGACGGGGTCGTTCCAGGCCTTGCCCCAGACATCGAGGCGCGGGCCATGCAGGCGGTTCTGCCAGACGCGGTAGGGACCTTTGGCCAACATGCGCAACCCCTGCATCTGCTCTTCGGGATAGTCGAAGCAGATGCCGCAGAGTTCGACGGGCTCCTCCCACAGGTATTCGTAGTCGAGCTGGATCTCGCCCAGGCGGTTGATGAGCCATTGCATGGAGCGGATCGGGCCTTCGTAGGCGGCCTTGACAAGGAGCATGCCCAGGTCGTCCGACCAGGTGAAGGAGGTCAGACGCGAGTCGGGTGCGACGTTCTCGTAGGTGCGCTCTTTGGGCCGGTCCTGCATCCAGTTGGGATTGTTGCGCTTTTCGGGATAGACGCGATTGGCGGCGACAAAGCGCGGCCCGTTGCCGAGGGTGAATCTGCCCAGGCGCAGCAGGCGGCCGGTGGTGATGTCGAAGAGCAGGTCGCCGGCCGGGTCGTCGTCCTTCCAGCAGACACGCAGGATGTTGCCCTCCACCCGGCAGGCCGGTGCGGCGGCCGAAGGATCGGTGGGCTCGGTGATGAGGGGTTCGGGCTCCCTCCAGTAGTAGCTCCATGTGAAGAGACTGTCGCCCTGGGGATTGAAGGCCGTCAGATAGAGTGCGTCGGCCTGCTGCCAGTTGTCGGGCAGGGGCAGGTCGATCTGTCCGCTTTGACGGGGCGGAAGGTTGCAACCGGCCACCCGGCCGCTGGCCTGGCCGCCGGTAAAGAGCCGGTGACCGCCCTGCCGGTCGCGCGGCAGCCGGAATTTAACCAGCTCCCAGGCAAAAGCGCAGTCCTTGAGGTTGATGAAATCGTAGCGGTTCTCCACCAGGAAACGGCCGTTGAAAGCCGCCAGATCGGCGATGAAGCTGCATTGGTCGGCCTGCAGGGCCAGACTTTCGTCGGCGGGCGCGGCGGCTCCGGCCGGTTGGACATGGACGGGACACCAGATCTGGCGGATGGCGTCGAAACTGCCTTCCTTTTCGTGGTGGGGCCCGACGATGCCGTCGGGGGCATAGTTGCCCACACAGTCGATGCGGCCGTCTTCATCGGTGCGCAGCACGCCTTCGTCGGCCAGCGACCAGAGGAAGCCGCCACCGGCACGCTCGTGGAGGCGGATCTGCTCCCAGTAGTCCCACAGGGCGGCTCCGTGCCCCCCGTCGTAGAGTCCGTGCAGGAACTCGGTGGGCATATAGATGCCGGGACGGGTCAGGGCCATTTTCATGCGGGCGTAGAGAGGATAGTGCTGGGTCTCGAAGCCGTTGCGGTTGGACCAGGGATAGAGCACCGGACGCTGCTGGAGATCGCTCTGCTTGAACACGGGCTCCAATTCGTAGTTGAAGCCGCCTTCGTTGCCGTTCGACCACCAGATGACCGAGGGGTGGTTTTGGTCGCGGGCCACCATGGCCTCGACCAGCGGTGTGCCTACCTCTGTGCTGTAGTGGCCGTGCCAGCCGGCCAGCTCGTCCATCACATATAGCCCCAGGCTGTCGCAGATGTCCAGGAAGTCGGGATCGGGCGGGTAGTGCGACAGGCGCACGGCATTCATGTTCATCTCGCGCATGAGCCGTACGTCGTCGATGTTGTCCTGACGGCTCAGGGCGCGGCCGGTCTCTGGGCGGAAACTGTGGCGGTTGGCGCCTTTGACCAGCACTTTGCTGCCGTTGATATAGAGGCCGTCTTCTTCGCGCACCTCGATGGTGCGGAAGCCGATGCGCTGCGTCGTGGCATGCAGCAGCTGACGGCCGTGGTAAAGTTCCAGGTTCAGATTGTAGAGCGCGGGCGTCTCGGCCGTCCAGGCCTGGATGCGGCCGTATTGTGTCTCGACCAGCGACTGGCCGTTTTCGACGGGGACGCTGACCGGGCGGCCGATGCGCCGGCCATCCAGGTCGCTGAGGCGGGCCACGATGCGATAGTCGCCGTCGTCGTCGGTGCCGTCAACTTGGAGGCGGGCTTTCAGCCGGCCGTCGGCCTGGGCATCGACAGCGACCTGTCCGATATGCTGCCGGGGCCGGGCGGTGAGGAAGACGGGACGGAAGATGCCGCCGAAGTTCCAGAAATCGGCCCGTCGTTCGGCCTCGTTGACACTCCGGTCGGCCGATTCCTTGCTCACCAGGACTTCGAGCTGGTTGTCCTGTCCGTCGTAGCGGAGCAGCTTGCTGACATCGGCCGAGAAGCGGTAGTAGGAACCTTGATGCAGGGCAACTGCCGTCTGTCCGTTGAGTTCGACCGAGCAGTCGGTCATCACTCCCTCGAAGACCAGTTCGACAACACGGTCTTTCCAGGTTTCGGGCACACGGAAACAGGTACGGTAGAGTCCTGTCTCGTCGGCCGGCGTCAAGCCATCGCTGCCGCGCAGCAGGACACCGTATTGGTAAGTGCCGTAGCCTTGCAGTTCCCAGCAGGAGGGCACGTCGATGCGTCCCCAAACCCCGGCCTGCCGACCACCGCTGCACAAAAAGTCCCATGGGACTGCTGTAGCGGCATCTTTCCCCGACAGATACTGGATTTCAGTCCGTGTGTCGGGAGCCGCTCCCTGCCGGCAGGCCGTGAAGGCCCCGGCAGCGAGCAGCAGCATGGCGAGTGTCAGTTCCCTTCGTCTCATCAGCTCAATAATTTAGCGGTTTAGTAGAACAACCAGTCGATGGAGGTGGATTCCTTCAGGCCGGCGTCGCGGGTCTTGTAGTCGTTGACCTGCTTGGAGAATCCCAGTACGAGGCACATGCCGCGACCCAGCTGCAACTTGTGCTGTCCGGCGGCAAACTGGTAGCTGTGCACGTTGACAGCCGGCATACGGCCGATCTCCAGAGCATTGGCAATCTTGATGTCGGCCTGGCCGTAGTCGTTGGCCGTGGCATCGGTCTCCAGCCGCGGAGCCTGCATGTAGCGGTTGCTCGGGCTGATGGCGCGGTAGTAGCCCACCCACAGGGTGACAGGCTCCTGGCAGCTGAACTCGATGGTGGTGTTGGCGTCGCGCTGTACCATGGTGTTGGTGCGCAGGGCCTTGAGACCTTTCAGTTCCGGAGCAATCTGCATGATGGTCTCGGGACGGTCGTAGAAGAGGCTGGCACCTTCGGTGAGCTCGACCCATTCGCCTTCGGGGGCAAGGATCTTGACATCGACGGGCTCGAAAGCCTTGACATTCTCGGTGGCTGCCTGGTTGTCTTTGAGCTTCTGGATGTTGGCGCCGAAGTTGGCCAGTTCCTGCTCAAACTGGGGCAGCAGTTCCCACCATTCCTTGTTGCGGCCGTTGGCACCGGTGGCCGGGATGCGGCGCTGCGAGGTCTGCATGCTGTTGGCATAGAGGTAGGTGTCCTTGGTCAGATCCACCAGACGGCGGTAGTCGTTCAGGCTCTTTTCCATCAGGGCATAGGCCTTGTCCAAGTCGGCAAGGTCGTTGCTGTATTTGTAGCGCAGCACGGCCATGGCGGCTTCGAGCTTGTAGTCGAAGCTGGTGGTGAAGGCTTCGTAGCAGTGGATGTCGTTCTTGAGGCGGGCAAACTCGTCAGCGTTGCGGCTCACGCTCTTCACCTTGTCGATGGCTTTGACGGCCAGGCGGGCGTGCTCGCGGGTTTGGGCGATGAGGAGCGGCGGCAGGTCGGTGCCCTCGTGGGCTTCACCCTTCCATTCCTTTTCGGCCCATACTTCGAGCTTCTCGCCCAACGGACCGCAGGAGTTGGCAAAGTCGGGATAGACGGTCCAGCGGGTGGGGTTGACCAGCTGGCTCATGAACATACCCAGCAGGAAGCACTGGCGGTTGCCTTCGGTGATACCGAACTTGCGCAGGAGCTTGGGCGAGATCTCGCCAGCCTGCTCGTAGGCTTCCAGGATGCGGCGGGCGTCGCTGTGGCTGCAGCCGTACTGCTCGCTGAGCATGCGGCACCAGTAGTCGATTTCGTCGTTGCGGTCACGACCGTCTTTCCAGGCGTAACGGCCCCAGGCCTGATACCAGATCCAGTCGCGTTCCATCTCCTTGAGGCGGCTGCCGTCGGCCAGCTTGTCGGCCGTGTAGGGCCAATCCCAATAGGAAGCCTGGGGATAGAGGTGCAGGCCGTTGCCACCGTGGATTTCGTGCATGGCCTTGACGCTCTTCTGGATGAAGTCGGGCGAACCGTAGCGGAAAGGCTCCAGGTTGGCCAGGATGTGGACATTGTCGATGTGGACGGAGCCCAGCGAGCTGAGCGAACGGTGGGTCTCGGTCCAGGGGCCGCGGGGCTCATAGGTGCAGAGCGACTCGCCGTTGTATTTGTTCATCGTGTAGAGGTTCTTGTAGATGGGCAGGGCAGCGTCCATCACCATCTTGCAGTTGGTGTCGTGGGCACGCAGCACGATGGGCGGCTCCTGTTCGATGCCCAGGGCCTTCAAGCCATCCTGTACGCCGGGGATGATGGTCTTGGTGAACCAGTTCACGTCGTCGTCCCAGGTGTTCATGGCCTCACCCAGGCAGACCAGCAGGCCCACGTTGGGATACTTCTCGATGAAGGCGGCCACCGACTTGCGGGTGTAGTCGCTCAGGAGCGGCGTGATGACCACGTTGCGGTTCTGGGTGGGGATGCCGTGGTGTTCGGCGAAGGGCTGCGACACGATGATGTTGTAGAACATCTGAATGACCCAGATGCCGCGCTTGTTGGCTCCGGTGGTGAGGAAGCTGAAGATTTCCTCGTTCTTTTGGAAATCCTCTTCGCTCACTTCCAGGGCATAGGGATAGTCGGGCAACTTGACGAGCGAGGCAAAGGGATGGCCGTTCCACAGATAGAGCGAGTTCATGCGGTTTTCGACCAGCATGTCGAGGTATTCGATCCAGAGGTCCTTGTCGTAGAACCAGGGGAAGAGCTCTTCGG
>JAGDCW010000134.1 GCA_017958305.1 Bacteroidales bacterium
CCATACCTTGTCGGTGTTGGTGCAGTGGATCATGCAGATGTTCTCGGCACCCAGGGTGCGGAGTTCCTGATGCAGGTCGCGACCGGCACGCAGCGGGTTCTGGAAATTGAAGTAGATCTTCACGGCCGGGCTGCCGATATCCTTTAACAGAGCCAGGTCGCCGGCAGCATCCAGGGTGGTTTCAATACCGATGATGACATTGGCCTTCTCGGCCATCTTGGCCACCGTACGCAGGCGTTCGACAGCTGCCGGACGCAGTTCGGGATGGGCGGCGATGTCGGAGGTGACACCCAGGGGCAGGAAGCAAACCTTGACACCCAGGCCCTTCATCACGTCGATGCAGTCCTGGACGGGTTCGATATAGCTGTCACGCAGGGCAAACGACTGGGCATAGAAGCCCGACATGGCAACCGACGAGATCTTGATGCCCGTCATGGCAGCCAGCCGCTTGTAGTTCATCAGCTCCTCGGGATTGTTCTTGAAACGGCTCAGGAAGGTCGGATTCTTGCTCAGGGAGTTCATATCCACCTCCAAACCATCGTAACCCAGTTCCTTGGCCAAGGTCACGGCACCGTCTTTCTGGCGCTTGAGCAGCATCCAGTCGCAGACGGAGATCTGGAAATCGGGTTCCGTCACGGTCACATCGGGCGTCGGGCTGGAAAGACCGGGCCAGGTGAGGTTCTTGATGGGCACCATCTGCAATTCGGCGGGATCCAGCTTGACATACTTCACGCCCTGACGGCGCCAGGTATAGACAATGTGGATGAATCCGTCGGCGCCCTGGATCACGGCAGGATAGGAATACTGGCTGATGGGGGAATCTTCCAGCACCACCGAGGCATACCATTTCTTACCGTCTTTGGACAAAGCCACGTTGAGCGGCGTGCGCGGACCCTTGGCCTGCTCGTCGGGGGGCAGGACATGGTTATAGACCAACAGATGGCGGCCGTCCTGCAGGGTGACGGCATCCGTGCCCGAGTTGTTGTTGGGCAGGCTGGTGCTGTCCAGCTTGGACCAGGTCATGCCACCGTCCTTGGACCAGGCGGTGCCGACGCGGCGGTTGCGCGTGCGGAACAGGATCTGCAGGTCGCCGTTCTGGTGCTTGAGGATACTGGGCTGGATGGCCAGCCAGGGTTCCTTCTCGTTGAGCGGGCCCACCGAAGTCCAGGTCTTGCCGTAGTCCGGAGTCATTTCCATGAACAGACGCCAGCCGTTGCCTTCCTTGCTGGAGGGGCAAACCAGCATACCGTTGATCTCTTCGGGCTTGTTCTTGACCGGGCCGATGATGCCTTCGGGCAGTTCTTCGGCCTCAGACCAGGTCTGGCCGTTGTCGAAAGAGCGTTTCAGATAACCTTTCCATGTGGAGGGGCTGGGACCTACCTTGTAGAAGAGCAGGAGTTCCTTGCCGGGAATCTGATACAGGACCGGATTCCAGCAGGGATAGCGCAATTCGGCATTCTGGATGCCGTCGGCGGCCATCTCCGGGCCGATCCACTTGCCGTCCACCAGGCGCGACACCCAGATGCAGACATCCGGATTGCGTTCCTTGGTACCGCCGAAATAGGCCACTACCAGACCGGCCGGGGTTTCGGCGATCGTGGCGGCATGACATTCGGCAAAAGGCGCCTTCTGGAAGACGAACTCGTCGGTGACGACACCCTTTTTCCAGTCATAGTCCTTGGCTCCCTGGCCGCAGGATACTGCCGTCAGGGCCAGCATGAGCCCCAGGGCAGCCATCATAGTTTTCTTCATAGTCGGGAATTGATAATTATTGCTTGGCGGCAGCGGCAGCCTTCTCGGCCTTTACCTTGTCGGTATAAGCCTTGTACATGGTGCGCCAATCGCGTCCGCTGTTGGTGAAATACTGTTCGTTGATGGTCTTGTAGATCTCGAAGATGGCCGAAATCTGGTTCATGTTCTTGAAGTCGATGGCTCTGTAACGGGCTTCCTTGAGGTTCTTGTAGAGGAAAGCCTCGTCTTCGGCCGTCATGTTGGGAACAATCGAGCGATAGCCGTTCATCGTGAACTCAACCTTGCCTACGGTGTATTTGTCGAGGATGGCCTCCACCTGGGCTTCGGTCAGTTCGGCATTGAGCACCTTCATCAAGTCTTCCTTGTGCGATTTGGGGATACCGGAGTCACCGATCATCTGACGGTGCAGGGCCGAATATTCCTTGCCCGTGATCGGGTCGAAAGCGCCGGCCGGAACCATGGCGGCATGGGCGTTGTGCCAGTCGCGGACAGCCTTCAGGTGAGTGGCCACGGCAGCCGATACGCGGGCTTCCTTGGCGGGATCGTTCAGTTTGAGGTCGGCCACCCAGCCGGCAGCCTTCTTATCGACGGCTTCATCGGATTTGATACGGGCAGCTTCGGCCTTGGCGGCAGCCTCTTCAGCCTTGGCGGCTTCCTCGGCCAGTTCCTTGGCTCTCTGGGTTTCCAGTGCCTTCTGCTCCTTTTTGCTCAGTTTTCTTTCGGTCTGAACAGCACCCTGCTGTCCCTGGCGCTGGGCCATCATCGGGGCAGCCATCATCAGACTCAACATCACGCATACAGCTAATCTCAGTTTTTTCATCTCTGTTTTTTTTAGGTCGGCATGCCGACGGTTAATAATTATATTGTTGGTTTATTTGTCAGAATCTGCGTCTTTCCAACTGCCAGTCGATGCTCACGGCATCGGTGGGGATATAGTCCTTGGAGGCGTCGAAAGCCACCAGCACCTTGTCCTTGCCGGCTCCGTAGCCGCCGTCGGGCAGGAAATGCTGCTTGCCGGCATACTGGCCGATGTAGGTCAGCTTGCCGTTCTCGGGAAGATACCAGAACACTTTCTTCTCGGCACCCGAGATCTTGTCCAGGTCCACTTCCATCTCCTTGTTGGTGTAGTCATAGACCAGCAGGTAGTCGTCGCCGCGGGTGGCGATCAGACGGTCGTGCTTCTGGCCGGGATCGCCCACGATGACACTCTGGTCGGGACGGCCCTCGGTGAAGGGGAAGGTGCACATGAGCTTCTTCAGGTACTGCATCTGGCCGGAAGCCGGTTCGTTGATGGCCTCGTACCAGGGCAGCAGCGGGAAGAACGAAGGAATGATGCTGGGAATGTAGAACTGCATCACGGCATTGTCGCCATAGGTGTGGCCGAAAGAGCCGGCAAATACCGACCAGTAGCCGTAGCGGCGGATCTCGGCCGGGGTCCAGTAGGGTTCGTCGGCGCTGCGCAGGCCCTGGGGCAGGCCCTCATAGCTGGGCTCGGCATCGATGACCGGCTTGACGGGGGTCATGGCATAGGCCTTCTCCACATAGCGCCAGTTGTCTTCCTCGGTACCCTGCTCGATGGGATAGCCCTGCGTCTGGCCGAAGTTCTGTCCATAACGACGGTGGCCCGACTGGAAGGCATTGAAATCCAGCCATTCGGCATCGTTGAAGAATTCGGCCGAGCTGCGGCGTCCGTCGGGATGATAGGTCATCAGGTGGTTCTTGTCGACACTCTTGATACTGGTGGCCAGGGCGTTCCAAATCTCCATGTGGCCGGGCATACGGTCGGGCGCGATGTCGCCGCCGATGATCCAGATGATATTGGGTTTGTCTTTATAGCGTTCGCCCAGGAACTTGCCGTATTTCTTGGCATCCTCGACCGTCATGTGGCCGGCGCGGACGATTTCCGAGCCCCAGGTGCAGACGATGGCCAGGTACATGCCATTGCGGGCTGCGGCCTCGACGGCATAATCGACGTGGTCCCAGTAGCCATACACACCGGGCTGGTCTATCTTCTTGAAATCCCACGTGCCGTAAGGCAGTGTGCACTGGCCATAGACATTGAACTGGGGCCAGTAGTGGAAAATGGACACCTGCACCACGTTGAAGCCTTTGCGGGCGCGGTCGCGGAGGAAGAAATCGATTTCCTCGCGCTGCAGACGGGAAGTGAGCAGCCAGGCCGTCTCACCCTGCCAGAAGAAAGGCTTGCCGTTTTCAAATACCAGGTAACGTCCGTTGTCGGAAACTTTCAGGCGACCGTTGTCCCAAGGCTTGGGCTGACGGTACTGGGCCTGGGCGGCGGTCAGGCCGAGCAGCATGACCACTAGCAGTAGTATGGATTTACGCATAACTTATTTATTTAGGTTGGTTGTTGGGGCGAAGTTAAGTCTAACAAAGATACTAATCAAAGGTCTTGAGCATTTTATACAAATTTTCTATTCCTTGAAGTGCGTTGGCAGGCAGGTTTTCGCCATTCTCCCCCCAGACTCTGAGCAAGGGGTAGGCCTCCACCGTGCAGCGTGATTCGTCGAAGTTGCCCTCGGCGTCCTTCAGCTTGCGGGTATCCAGCTGCCAGTGCTTTTCCAGGAAACGGTAGGTGGCCAGGCGCTTGGACAGACCGTAGTCGTGCCCTTCCATCGGAAAATGGGCGTTTTCGACCTTGTCCTCGGCTCCGTAGAAGCCGAAGGTACGCTGGATGAAGGGAAATTCCAGCGTGGGCACATCGGCCGTCCAGTCGCGTCCGTCGGAGACCACCAGCAAGGGCCGCGGCGCACACATGGCCGCCAGCTCGGCATTGTTCGTGCCGCCGGCGCTCAGGTGGATGGGATTGCCGCTCTCGCAGGGGCAGCCGCCCACAAAATACGAGCAGGTCATCACCACGGGCATGCTCAGGGTGATGCGCTCGTCGATGGCCGTGATGAACATGGTTTGGCTGCCGCCGCCCGAACCGCCGGTGATACCGACCCGGGTGGGATCGGCCTCGGGCAGGCCAAGCAGGTAATCGAGCAGACGGATGGCGTTCAGGCTCTGGATGGTATGGGCCGCAGCCGTGCGATGGGAACGGCTGTCGAATTGCAAGAGTTGCTCGTCGAAAGCGAACAAGTCGTAACTGACGGCTATACATCCCATCATGGCCTGCATGGCACAGCGCTTCTGCTCATCGGCGCGGTAGCGTCCGTCGCCGAAGTGGCCGTTGGGGTTGAGGATGACCGGGCAGCCCTTGCGCTTGTATTTGAGCGGATGGTAGATCGAACCGGTACACCACACGCCGGGCAGGATTTCCAGGCCGATGTTCTGGACATAGTAGCCGTCATAGACGCGGCGCTTTGTCAGATAGGGCTTGCTGTCGGGCCGGGCAGGCATCGCATCCAAGCCGGCGTTGTGCCTCAGCTCCTCGCGCAGCACGGCCTTGCGGGCTTCCCAGCTTTCCTTGTCCTGATAGAGCGTACAGAGATAGTCCAGTTTCCGACGGCCGTCGGCGGGCACGCCGCGGGCATACTCGAAACGCTTGATTTCGTAGCTGGTCTCAGAGTTCTTGACCGCCTTGTAGTCGAAAGGCAGCAGCACCTGCTGGAGGGTCTCCTCCAAACTCCAGGGCCGGATGCGGAAGTCGGCATACTCGAGCGTATCGCCCTCGACCACGTCACGCCCGTAGCGGAACTTGACACCGAAGCGTTGCTCCAGGTCACTGAGCACGTCCTTGAGCGGACGGGCAAAACGGCTGTCCGAGGTGGGACGCTCGAAAGCCAGCCCCTGGGAGGCGATCACCTCCCCTACCGGAGGCAGCGGAGCAGCCTGCAGGGCGGCCGGCAGTCCCATAGCGGCCAGTGCGACGCAGGCCAGCAGTTGTATCGTTCTCTTTTTCATACCAATATCTGTTAGATCACTCTCTCAAAAAACTGATTCATGCCGTGATTATTTGACAATCGCGTCTGAGGGAACCTCCTC
>JAGDCW010000135.1 GCA_017958305.1 Bacteroidales bacterium
CATGGCAACCGGCAGGCATCAGCAAATACACAACCGCAGGTTTCCATATTACTGACAGATAGCCGCAGTCTCACCTTTGCCAACCAGACACTCTTCTTCGCACTGGAGACCGATAAGGGAGACGGTCACAAATACATTCCTGTTTTATATGCCAAAGGAGTGCGCGCCTTCGTGGTGAGCCGCTCCAATAAGGAGTTTCCCCGCAGCATCGGGATGCTCGACCACGAGATGAGTAATCCCGAAGAACCCGATCCGGAACCCTGGTTGTGCGACTACACCATCTCGACGGGCTATCACAGTTCGTGGGGCTATGTGCGCGGCATGCAGTACCGTTCGCACATCGACATCGTCCATAAACTCGTCGAAGTGGTGAGCAACAACGGCTGCCTGCTGATGAACCTCTCGCCCATGGCCGACGGCACTTTCCCCCAGGCCCAGCGCGACATCATGGAGAATGTCGGCGTCTGGCTCTGGTCGTACGGGGAAAGCATCTACGGCACAAGGCCCTGCCTGGTTTCGCACGAGACCCTGCCGGGAGGGGAGCGGGTTTTCTTCACCCGCAAGGACGGCGCGCTCTACCTCATTTTCCTGGATTGGCCGGGCAAAGGGGTCACCTTGGATCTGAAAGCCCTCAACTCCGAGGTGGTCGGCGGCCGGATTGAAAGGGCCACCCTTCTTAGCGTGAAGCGCAATTTCGCCTGTCCTTTCCAACAGCGGGCCGACGGCCTGGCACTGACCATCCCGCAGGGCGCCCGGCTGCCTTCCGATGCGGCGCAGGTGGTGCGATTGGACTTGCAATGACGGCCATGTGCCGGTGAATGATATGTAGCATTTTTTAGGAGGAACCATATGATGAAAAAATGTTTTTTAGCCGCCTTGGTGCTGATGTGTACAGCCTGCGGCAATCAGTTTCCGGAATTTTTCCCGGCCAACAAGGCCAAGGAAGTCAACCCCGACACCCATCTGATCCTGACTTTCGACGAGCAACCCCAGTTGGGGACGGAGGGCATGATCCGCATTATCGATGCCGCCACCGGCATGGTGACAGACAGTTTGGATCTGAGTATCCCGGCCGGTCCCACGGCCATGCAGCGCGGCCCCAAGGCCCCCTATGCCTGGGAACCCTATCTCTATGAGCGCGAGCGCCGGCTCACCAACCGCGACGTGCTGCCCGGCACCCCCTCGGGCTGCGCCGCCGCCACGGCCGACACTTTCCAGCTGACCATCATCGGCGGCTTTACCGACGCCTTCCATTTCTATCCGGCCCTGGTACGCGGCAATTCGGTGGTGATCTATCCTCACCACGACCTGCTCCAGTATGGCAAGAGCTACTATGTCACCATCGACAAGGAAGCCATCCAACTGGCTGAAACCGAATTCAAGGGCATCGCCCAGGGACAGTGGCAGTTCTCGACCCGCAGCGAGGCACCGGTCTGGCATCAGGGCGAACCTCCCTTTGTCGATCGCGGACGTCCGGCCGACGGCCTTTTTGTCACCGTCAGTGCCGACGGCAAGGCCGATTTCTCGACCGTCCAGGGTGCCTTGGACTTTGTCGGCGACAACCTGACCGAGACGCACACCATCTATGTGCGCAACGGTGACTACGAGGAACTGGTCTATGCGCGCAACAAGAGCCACCTGCGCATCGTGGGCGAGAGCCGCGACGGCGTGGTGGTGCACTATGCCAACAACGAAATGTTCAATCCTCATCCCGTGGATGTGAGCACCAACGAGTGGCCCGGCACCTTCCCCTCCCGCAGAGCCGCCGTCACCCTGGACAACTGCAGCGATCTGTATGTGTCCAACCTGACGGCACAGACCGACTGCCGGGGCCAGGCCGAAGGTCTGCTCATCATGGGCTGCCGCAACCATCTCTTCCAGGTACGCATCGTCGGTGACGGCGATGCCCTGCAGGCCAACGGCTCGCTCTACATGGAAGACTGCGAGATAGACGGCGGCGGCGACACCATGCTGGGCCGCGGTCCGGTCTTTTTGAAAAACTGCGTCATCAAGAACGGCGGCGGTCCCTTCATGTGGATACGCAACACGGAGGCCAATCACGGCGATGTCTTTGTCAACTGCCGCTTCCAGGGCAACGAGCGTCGCGGTTCGGTCTTTGCCCGGGCTCCCATCAACGGTGGCCAGGCCTATCCCTATGCCGAAGCCGTTTTGATTGATTGCGTGCTGGAGGGTATCCCCGCCATAGGCTGGGGCCCGGTGGGCGGCGACACCAAGAACGTCCATTATTGGGAATACAACAGCCGCACGCCCGACGGCCAACCGGTCGATGTCTCGCTTCGTGCCGCGCCTTCGCGCCAGCTCACGCTCCCTGCCGATGCAAAGATCATAGAAAGCTATCGTCAGCCGGCCTTCGTGCTGGACGGCTGGGATCCGACAAAATAAGTTTTTCGGGAAAAAGGTTTACGACAGCGCTGTGGACAGGATGTCTGCGGCGCTGTCGGCTATATGGCGGGCACCGTTTTCGACGAGCTCCTCGCGCGAGCGGAAGCCCCAGGTCACTCCCAGCGACACAAAGCCGCAGTTGGCGGCCGTCTGCATATCGACCCCGCTGTCGCCCACATAGAGCACCTGGGCGGGCAGGATGAGCTGCCCGGTCTGCTCTTCCAGGCGGTCCATCACCCAGCGTGCCCCGGCGGGGTCGGGTTTGCGCGGAAAACCGTCGCGCAGGCCGCTGACAACGGTGAAGAGCGGCTCAACACCCAGTTTTTCGATGATGACCCGGGTGAGCTCGTCGGCCTTGTTCGACAGCACGGCCAGGTGGAGTCCCTCCTCGCGCAGGCGCACCAGCACTTCCTCCATGCCGGGATACAGGCGGGTGCCATCGACGGGATGGGCCCGGTAGTACTGCATGGTGAGGCGGTGGCAGATGTCCAGCTCGGCCTCGTTGCGGGCCTCCTCGGGCAAGGCCTGCCAGCAAAGGTTGCGCAGCCCGTGGCCCACCATCAGCCGGTACTCCTCCAAACTGTGGGTGGGATGCTGCCGGGCGGCCATCGAGGCGTTGGCGGCTGCGGCGATGTCGTGGATGGTGTCGGCCAGCGTGCCGTCCAGGTCGAAAACAACTGCTTTGTAGGGGCTCATCAATCTCGTTTTTTCCGCCTGCGAAGTTACATATTTTCCCCAAAATATGGGATTTAGTGAAAAACTGACTAATTTTGCAGGTTCAAGGCAAAGCCTTGTCCTTTACCAAACAAATTGAACCTATGAACAAAATCGTAAGCAAGAAAGACTTTTCCGAGCTGGTGGTACAGCTGGAAGTGGAGGCTCCCCTCATTGCCCGTGCCCGCAAGGCCGGCCATTTTGTCATCGTCAAGCTCGACAAGCTGGGAGAACGCATTCCGCTCACCATTTCGGCCGCAGATACAGAGAAGGGCACCATCACGCTGGTAGTGCAGCGCGTGGGCCTGACTTCCAACAAACTGTGCAACATGCAGGTG
The DNA here is from genome assembly GCA_017958305.1 of Bacteroidales bacterium. GTDB lineage: Bacteria > Bacteroidota > Bacteroidia > Bacteroidales > UBA1402 > UBA1757. The sequence continues at coordinate 3,456 of JAGDCW010000135.1, forward strand.
GGCGATGAGATCCAGGATCTGGTCGGCCCGCTGGGCAAGGCCACCCATATCGAGCGTTTCTGCACCGTGGTCTGCGCCGGCGGCGGCGTGGGCGTCGCACCGCTGCTGCCCATCGTCCAGGCCATGAAGCAGGCCGGCAACCGGGTCATCTCGGTGTTGGCCGCCCGTTCCAAAAACCTCATCATTCTCGAAGACGAAATCCGCAAGTATTCCGACGAGGTCATCATCATGACCGACGACGGCTCCTACGGCGAGAAGGGACTGGTGACCGCCGGTGTGGAGAGCATCATCCAGCGTGAGAAGGTCGATTGCTGCGTCACCATCGGCCCGGCCATCATGATGAAGTTCGTCTCGCTTTTGACGGCCAAATACAATGTGCCCACCGTGGCTTCGCTCAACACCATCATGGTCGATGGCACGGGCATGTGCGGCGGCTGCCGTGTGAGCGTGGGCGGCCAGACCAAGTTTGTCTGCGTGGACGGCCCGGAATTCGACGCCCACCAGGTCGATTGGGACGGCATGATGCGCCGCATGGGCTCCTACAAAGCCTACGAAAAGGAAGAAATGAAAAAACTGGGATAAGCTATGACTAGAGAAGAAAAAATAGCTGCTGCTCGCAGCCAGGCATGGCGTGAAGCCTTGCGCAAGAGCATGAAGGCCAAGGAACGTACCGACCTGCCCCGGGTCAAGATGAACGAACTCGACGCCGAGTACCGCAGTCACAACCGCGAAGAGGTGAACCAGGGTCTGACGGCCGAGCAGGCTGTCCAGGAGGCCCGTCGCTGCCTCGACTGCGCCAATCCGACCTGTATGACGGGTTGCCCGGTCGAAATCAGCATCCCGAGCTTTGTCAAGAACATCGAGCGCGGCGAGTTTCTCGAGGCTGCCAAGGTTTTGAAGGAAACCAGTTCCCTGCCGGCCGTCTGCGGACGTGTCTGCCCGCAGGAGAAGCAGTGTGAGTCGCAGTGCTTCTATGTCCAGAAACTGGGTAAGCCCGCAGTGGCCATCGGCTATCTGGAGCGTTTCGCCGCCGACTACGAGCGCGAAAGCGGCCAGACCATCTTGCCCGAGCAGGCGCCCAAGAACGGCATCAAGG
>JAGDCW010000136.1 GCA_017958305.1 Bacteroidales bacterium
TCGAGGATTCTTTTCAGGACGGTCTGGGCTGAGATTTCGCGGTTGGCGGCTTCGGGGATGACAATCGACTGCGGACTTTCGATCACGTCGTCGCTGACAATCATGTTGCGGCGGACGGGCAGGCAGTGCATGAAGTAGGCGTTGTCGGTCCAGCTCATGTGTTCGGTGTCGATGGTCCAGCTGCGGTCTTTGCAGATGACCTGTCCGTAGTGGGGATCGCGGTAGGCGGCCCAGTTCTTGGCATAGACAAAGTCGGCGCCCTCGAGGGCTTTGCGCTGGTCGTATTCCACCTTGGCCCGGCCCACAAAACGGGGATCCAGTTCGTAGCCTTCGGGATGGGTGATGACAAACTCGTAGTCGGTGGCGTTCATTGTTTCGGCAAAACTGTTGGGCACGGCCTGGGGCAGGGCCTTGGGATGCGGCGCCCAACTCATGACCACCTTGGGACGGTCTTTTTTCTTGTATTCCTCGATGGTGATCAGGTCGGCAAAACTCTGCAGCGGATGCCGGGTGGCTGCCTCCATGCTGAAGACCGGTTTGCCGGAATATTGGATGAACTGGTTGAGTATTTTTTCGTTGTAGTCGTCTTCCTTGCTCTCGAAGCGGGCAAAGGAGCGCACACCGATCACATCGCAGTAGCAGCCCATCACGGGAATGGCTTCGAGCAGGTGTTCCGATTTGTCGCCGTCCATGACCACGCCGCGCTGGGTCTCCAGTTTCCAGGCGCCTTGGTTCACATCCAGGACAATGACGTTCATGCCCAGATTCATGGCGGCCTTCTGCGTGCTGAGACGAGTGCGGAGGCTGTTGTTGAAGAAGATGAGCAGGGCGGTGCGGTTGCGGCCCAGATCCTGCCAGGCGTAGCGGTTTTTCTTGATCTCCAGGGCTTCTTTGACGGCGGCCTGTATGTCGCCCAAATCGTTGACAGAGGTGAAGTGTCTCATAGGGGAGTTTTTTTCGGTTAGGAATGACGTGTCTGGCCATCGCCTTCGACGATGTATTTGTAAGTGGTGATTTCGGGCAGGGCCATGGGGCCCCGGGCATGCATCTTCTGGGTGCTGATGCCTATTTCGGCGCCAAAGCCGAACTGGCCGCCGTCGGTGAAGGCGGTCGAGACGTTGGCATAGACGCAGGCGGCATCGACCTTCTGTTCAAACAGCCGGACGTGTGCGGCGTTTTCGGACACGATGGCTTCGCTGTGTTTCGACGAATAGCGCTGGATGTGGGCCAGGGCCTCGTCGAGGCTGTTGACGGTCTTGACGGCCATCTTGTAGTCGAGAAACTCGGTGCCGAAATGTTCCGGCCGGGCCGGACAAAGCAATGTTTCGGGATAATGCCCTTGCAAGGCCCTGAAAGCCGGCTCATCGGCATAAATGGTCACTTTCGGGTCGGCCAGCCTGGCGCAGAGGGCCGGCAGGTCGGCCAGGCGGGAAGCGTGGACAACGAGGCAGTCGAGGGCGTTGCATACGCTCACACGCCGGGTCTTGGCGTTGTGAATGATGGCGGCCCCCTTCTGCAGGTCGCCGTCCTGGTCGAAATAGGTATGGCAGATGCCGGCCCCGGTTTCGATAACAGGCACGCGGGCATGGTTGCGCACAAAATCGATGAGCGACTTGCTGCCGCGGGGAATGATCAGATCGACGTAATCGACGGCTTCCAGCAGTTGCTGCGTGGCGGCATGGTCGTCGGGCATGAGCATGACCGTGTCGGGGTTGATGCCGAAGAGCTCCATTTGGTGATGGATGATACCGACGGTGGCCACGTTCGAACAGTGGGCGTCGCTACCACCTTTCAGGATGCAGGCATTGCCGGCTTTCAGGCAGAGACTGCACACGTCGAGTGTCACGTTGGGTCGGGCTTCGTAAATGATGCCGATGACCCCGAAGGGCACGCGCACCTTGCGGATGGTCATGCCATTGGGGCGGGTCGTCTGGCTCAAGACCTCACCCACGGGAGTGGGCAGCGAGGCCACCTGGCGCATGTCGGCGGCAATGCCTTTGAGGCGCTCGGGGGTGAGTTTGAGCCGGTCGTATTTGGGATTGGCCGGGTCCATGCGGGCCAGGTCTTTTTGGTTTTCGCCCAGGACATAGTCGAGCTTTTCTTCCAGCTCGTCGGCAATATGGCACAAGAGTTGGCCGATGACGGCATCGGGGATGCCGGCCAAGGCTCGGGAGGCCTCTTGAACCGCCTGAAAACGTGTGGTCAGATTCATGATTCCAGATAAAGATAATCGTAATGTACCAGGGCTTTCTGCCCCTTCTTGCCCAGGCTGCGCCGGGCCGACTCGCTGTCGCAGCGCACTTTGCCTACGCCCAGCACCGATCCGTCGGGACTGACGATGCGCACGATGTCGCCCTTTTCAAACTCGCCTTCGATGTGGTCGATGCCTATGGGCAGCAGGCTGCGGGCTTGTGACGAGCCCAGGGCGGCCAGACAACCTGCGTTGATGTGCAACTCGCCTTTGGCAAAGCCTTCGCTGTGGGCGATCCATTTCTTGACGGCCGACGACTTTTTCTCGGCTACAAAGCGGGTACAGGGTGCTTTCGGAGCGGCAGAGACCAGGTCGGTGATGATGCCTTCGCGGCGGCCGTTGGCGATGACCACGGCAATGCCTTCTTCGGCCACTTTGGCGGCGATGCTGTATTTGCTGCGCATACCGCCGCGACCAAAGGAAGATTTTCCTTTCGAGATATATGCACTGATGTCCTGTCCGGGCTGGATCTCTCCGATCAGCTCGGCACCGGAGGCAGGATCGCCCTGGTAGATGCCATCGACATTGCTGAGCATAATCAGCAACTTGGCATCCATCATGCTGGCTATCAGACCAGACAATTCATCGTTGTCGGTAAACATCAGCTCGGTCACCGACACGGTGTCGTTTTCGTTGATGATGGGCACCACGCCGTTTTCGAGCATCACTTCCATGCATCTTTTCTGGTTGAGGTAGTGACGGCGGTCGGAGAAGTTTTCCTTGGTGGTGAGCACCTGGCCGCAGACAATGCCGTGGTCGCGGAACAGGTCGTAGTAGCGGTTGATGAGGATGGCCTGGCCCACGGCCGAGAACAGCTGGCGCTGCTCGACCTGGTCGAGTTTGCGCGAAGGTTGTAACTCGCTGCGCCCGGAAGCCACGGCTCCCGAGGAGACCAGGATCACCTGCATACCTTTTTTGTGCAGTTCGGCCACCTGATCGACCAGCGCCGACATACGGGTGATGTCGAGCGTGCCGTCCTGGCGGCTGAGCACCTGGCTGCCTATTTTGACGACGATACGCATTGGCTTGCTTTTATACCCTCTATCACGGCATGACTGAAGCCAGCGGCCTCCATGGCGTTGAGCCCCTTGATGGTGATGCCTCCGGGAGTGGTCACTTTGTCGATCTCCTCTTCGGGATGGCTGCGGTGCTGCAAGAGCAGTTCGGCGGCTCCCTTCATGGTCTGGGCCACCATGCGGGTGGCCTCTTCGGGTCGGAAGCCCATTTCGACGGCGGCCTCGACGGCGGCCCTGACAAAGCGCAGGGCATAGGCCGTGCCGCACGACGTGAGAGCTGTGCCGGCCGACATTTTGGATTCGGGAATCACAACCACCTCGCCCAGCGGGCGGAACAGCGACAGGATCTGCTCTTGCAGTCCGTTGCCGACATTGTTGGTCGAGAACAGGCTCATGCTCTGGCCCACGGCGATGGCCGTGTTGGGAATCAGCCTGAGACAGGGCATGTCTTGCAGCTGCTCGGGCAGCCAGGCGAAGATCTGTTCAAAGTTGACACCGGCGGCAATGACTATCAAGGTCTGTTTGGCCTCCATGACCGGGGCTATCTCGGTGAGTATCATTTCGACCAGCCAGGGTTTGACGGCAACCACCACCACGTCGCAGCGGGCGGCGGACGTGTTGTCCTGGCTGCAATTGAGTTGCGGGAACTCGCTCTGCAGTCGCTTGAGGTTGTCGGCGGCGATGTCCGAAACAAAAATGTCGCGGGCGGCGATGTTGCCGGCGGCGGCCAATCCTTTGGCCACGGCTCCGCCCATGTTGCCGGCTCCGATGATTCCTATGGTCATGACAATACTTTTTTGAGTTTGACGATAAAGCTTTCGGCCTGTTGCCGGCTCAGGCAGAGCGGCGGCAGCAAGCGCAGCACCTGGGTGCCGCTGACCCCCGTGAATACATGCTCCTGGTAGAGCAGCCGCTGGCGGATTTCCTTGACCGGCTCGTCGAATTCCAGGCCGATCATCAGTCCGCGGCCGCGCACCTCTTTGATGCGGGGTATCTCCCGGCAGGCATCCATGAGCATTTGGCCCACGACTGCGGCATTTTCGACGAGGTGTTCCTGCTCGATGACATCCAGCACAGCCAATGCAGCCGCACAGGCCAGGTGGTTGCCGCCGAAGGTGGTGCCCAGCTGGCCATAGACGGCCTCGAACATGGGGCTGATGAGCAGACCGCTCATGGGGAAGCCGTTGCCGATGCCTTTGGCCACGGTGACCAGGTCGGGGCGGATGCCGCTGTACTGATGGGCAAAGAAGCGTCCGCTGCGGCCGTAGCCCGATTGTATTTCGTCGAGGATGAGCACTGTGCCGGTGTCTGTGCAAGCCTGTCGCAGACCGCGCAGGAACTCGTCGTCGGGCAAGCGCACGCCGCCCACTCCCTGGATGCCTTCGATGATGACGGCACAGACGTCCCTTGGAGCCAGGGTCCGGCGCACCGCCTCCAAGTCGTTGAGCGGCAGGAAGCAGACCTCCAGTCCTTCGTTGACGGGGGCGACGATCTTGGGGTTGTCGGTGACGCGGACAGCCGCCGAGGTGCGGCCATGGAAGGCTTTGCCGAAGGCGACCACCTTGCGCCGTCCGTTATGGAATGAGGCCAGCTTGAGGGCATTCTCGTTGGCCTCGGCCCCCGAGTTGATCAGGAAAAGCCGGTAGTCGTCGTAACCGCAGGCATGTCCCAGGCGTTCGGCCAACTCGACCTGCAGGGGGTTGATGACGGAATTGGAGTAGAACCCCAGACGGCCCGCCTGCTGGGCTAACTTTTGGACATAATGCGGATGGGCGTGGCCGATGGAGATGACCGCGTGCCCGCCGTAAAGGTCCAGATAGGCTTGGCCCTGATCGTCCCAGACCTGGCAGCCTTCTCCCTTGACGATGCTTACATTGAAAAGCGGATAGACATCAAACAGTTTCATGGCAGTTAAAAACCTATATTCTTCAGCTGAAGGCCGCATTTCTCGTCCAGGCCGAACATGAGGTTCATGTTTTGGACGGCCTGTCCGGAAGCTCCTTTCAACAGGTTGTCGATGACAGAGAGTATCAAGAGCTTGTCGCCGTGCTTCTCGACATGGACCAGGGCCTTGTTGGTGTTGACCACTTGTTTCATGTCGATGTTGGCCGGGCAGACAAAGGTAAAGACGGCCTCGCGGTAATAGTCTTGATACAGTTTTTCGGCCTCCTCCTGAGTGAGGGGGCAGTCGGTATAGACCGAAGCGAAGATGCCCCGGGCGAAGTCGCCGCGCAGCGGTACGAAATTGACCGCCCGGTCAAACCCCGGCTGCAGCAGTTGCAGCGAGCGGACAATTTCCTTGAGGTGCTGGTGCTCGAAGGCTTTGTAGGCCGAGATGTTGTCGTTGCGCCAGCTGAAATGCGTGGTGGCGCCGGGCTTGACCCCTGCCCCGGTCGAGCCGGTGATGGCCGTCACCTGCACTTCCTCGTGCAGGAGTCCGGCGGCGGCCAGCGGCAGCAGGGCCAACTGGATGCAGGTGGCAAAACAGCCCGGGTTGGCGATCTTGCCGGCATGGGCAATCTTGTCGCGCTGCAGTTCGGGCAAGCCATAGACAAAGCCCTCGCTTTCGTCGCGATAGTCTTGCGACAGATCGATGATCCTGACACCTGCGGGCATGGGATGGGACTCAAGAAACTTGCGGCTGTCGCCGTGGCCCGAACAGATGAACAGCACATCGACACTGTCCAGGGGCAGCTGGTCGGTAAAGGTCAGGTCGCATTCGCCCCATAGCCCGCCGTGGATGGCCGTCACGGGACTGCCGGCCTGGCTGCTGCTGTGGACAAAGGCGATGCGGACTTGCGGGTGGTTGACCAGGATGCGCAACAACTCGCCGGCGGTGTAACCGGCTCCTCCTATGATACCTGCTTTGATCATCGGCTACTTTTTCTGATTGCGTTTCTGGACATTGTAGAAGATCTTCATCTGGTTGCCCATGATCTTGGTGAATCCCTTCACGTCGTCGGCCGTCCAGGCCTTGTTCACTTCGCCGTATTCGCCGAAGTCGGTCTTCATCAGGTCGAAGCTGCTGTCGATGCCGATGAGCGTGTAGCTGTAGGGACGCAACTGGATGAACACCTGCCCTGTGACATTCTTCTGGGTGCTTTCCAGGAAGGCCTCCATGTCGCGCATGACGGGATCCAGGTACTGTGCTTCGTGCAGGAACATGCCGTACCAGGTGCCGATCTGGTCTTTCCAGTACTGCTGCCACTTGGTGAGCGTGTGCTTTTCGAGCATCTTGTGGGCATTGATGATGAGCATGGGAGCGGCGGCCTCGAAGCCTACCCGGCCCTTGATGCCGATGATTGTGTCGCCGATGTGCATGTCACGACCGATGCCGTAGGCGCTTCCAATGCGCTCCACTTCGCGGATGGCATCGACGGTGTTCCCATACTTTTTGCCGTTGACGGCCGACAGCTCGCCCTTGACAAAACTCAGGCTCAACTTCTCGGTGCCTTGCCGGCTGATCTGACTGGGATAAGCCTCTTCGGGCAGGGTCTGGTCGGACTTCAGCGTTTCCTTGCCGCCGATGGATGTGCCCCAGAGGCCCTTGTTGATGGAGTATTCCATCTTCTTGAAATCGGCCGTGTAGCCGTGTTGCTTCAGGTAGTTGATCTCGTATTCGCGGGTCAGCACCATGTCACGGGTGGGGGTGATGATCTGGATATCCGGAGCCAGGATCTGGAAGGTGAGGTCGAAACGGACCTGGTCGTTGCCGGCGCCCGTACTGCCGTGGGCCACGTATTTGGCGCCGACCGACTTGGCGTAGTTGATGATGGCGATGGCCTGGAAGGTGCGCTCCGAACTGACCGAGATGGGATAGGTGCCCCCGCGCAGTATGTTGCCGAACACCATGTAGCGGATGCTCTTTTCGTAATAATCCTTGGTGATGTCGAGTGTGGCGTGTTTTGCCGCGCCCAGCCGGTAGGCCTTCTCTTCGATGACTTTCAGCTCTTCGTCGCTGAAGCCGCCGGTGTTGGCGATGGCCGTATAGACCTCGTAGCCTTTTTCCTCGCTCAGATATTTAACGCAGAAGGAGGTGTCCAGACCTCCGCTGAATGCCAATACAACTTTTTCCTTCATAATATGTCTGTTATTTGTTTTCGTGTTCTTTGGGGTCGTAGAGCATGGCGGTGCACATGCAGAAACGACGTTTCTTCTCCTGCAGGATGGGGTAGTTGACGCAGCTCTGGCAGCCTTTCCAGAAGGCCTCGTCGTCGGTGAGTTCGGCGAAGGTCACCGGCCGGTAGCCCAGCTCGTAGTTGATCTTCATGACGGCGGCGCCGGTGGTGAGACCGAAAAGCTTGGCGTCGGGAAAACGCTCGCGCGACAGGGCGAAAGCCCTCTGCTTGATGCGCTTGGCCAGCCCGTGACCGCGGAATTTCTCCACGACGATCAGACCCGAGTTGGCCACAAACTGCTTGTTGCCCCAGGACTCGATATAGCAGAAGCCGGCAAACTCGTCGCCTGCCAGGGCGATGATGGCCTTGCCTTCGAGCATTTTCTGGGAGACGTACTCGTTGGTACGCTTGGCAATGCCGGTGCCGCGCACTTTGGCGGCGTCTTCGATGGTTTTCAATATGGTGTCGACATAGGGCAAATGGCTTTCATTTGCCACCATCACTTCAATTTCCTTATCCATGATTTTGTTCAGTTGTACGATGATCAGTTGATGGGGAGCACTTCGGACAGCGTGCGGACCAGCTTGCGCTTGTCCACGCCTTCACGCGGGATGACCAGGATGGTGTCGTCGCCGGCGATGGTGCCCAGGATGTTCTTCGATGAGCGACGGTCGATTTCGGCTGCGATGCCGCCGGCGTAGGCAGGCTTGGTCTTGACCACGGCGAAGGGGCCGCAGAAGTCGATGGCCAGGAATCCCGACGATGCGAAATGGGTGTCCTGGGTCTTCATGCGGATGGTTTTGCCCAAGGACGATGACTCTTCGGGCAGCACATAGATGTAGCCACCTTCATAGTCGGGCATCTTGGCAATCTTGAGTTGCTTGAGGTCTCTCGACAGTGTGGCCTGCGTCAGGCTGAAGCCTTCTTCTTCCAAGGTCTGCAGCAGTTCTTCCTGACTGCTGATTTTCTGCTCGTGGACAATCTTGCGAATGCTTTTCAGCCGGTTTGCTTTGTCTTTCATTATTGCGTCTTGATGAATAAAAATGCGAAATGAGCCTGCAAAAATATACAGAAATGAGATACGACGCAAGAAAAGACGGGAAAAAATTTATTTTTGCCGTATATGTGGTTTTTATGCAAAACCCCGATAAAGAGAAAACCTTGGCCGGAACAGGGCTCCAACCAAGGTTTCGGAAGGTTGTCCAAGGCGGATTCGAACCACCACAGGCAGTACCAAAAACTGCAGTGCTACCATTACACCATTGGACAATCCTGGTGACGCCTCCTTGAAAAGGCGTGCAAAATTAATGAGTTTTTTTTATTTGGCAATCAGCAGGAAGTAGTTTTTCTTCCCTTTCTGGGCCAGCATGTATTTGCCGTCGAGCAGCATCGAGGCATCGACGGTGGCATCGAAGGCGGCAATCTTCTCCTTGTTGATGAGCACGCCGCCGTTCTGGGTCATCTTGCGCATCTCACCCTTCGAAGGAAAGACGGCAGCCATGTCGGTGAGCAAATCGACGGCACGGACACCGGCCTGAAGGGCATCGCGGCTCACTTCGAACGTGGGCACCCCGTCGAAGATGTCGAGCAGGGTCTTTTCGTCGAGTTTGCGCAGCTGCTCGGACGAGGATGAGCCAAACAGGATGCCGGCGGCCTCGATGGCGTTCTCGTAGTCGGCCTCGGAGTGGACCATGGTGGTGATGTCCTTGGCCAGACGCTTCTGCAGCAGGCGCAGGTGCGGGGCCTGGCGGTGTTCCTCGATGAGCTGTTCGCATTCCTCCTTGCCGATGAAGGTGAATATCTTGATATATTTCTCGGCATCGGCGTCGCTCACGTTGAGCCAGAACTGGACGAACTTGTAGGGCGAGGTGTAGTCGGCCGACAGCCAGATGTTGCCCGATTCGGTCTTGCCGAACTTGCCGCCGTCGGCTTTGGTGATAAGCGGGCAGGTGAGGGCGAAGACCTCGCCGCCGTTGGTGCGGCGTATGAGCTCGGCGCCGGTGGTGATGTTGCCCCACTGGTCGGAACCGCCCATCTGCAGTTTGCAGTTTTTGGTCTCGTACAGGTGCAGGAAGTCGTAGCCCTGCAGCA
>JAGDCW010000137.1 GCA_017958305.1 Bacteroidales bacterium
CGTGCTCAAGGGCAGAAAGACCGAGAGTGACAAGTTCGCCGGCGCCGTTGCAACCTATGCCATTGAAGCGCTCATGCACGACGGCAAAGCCCTGCAGGCCGGCACCTCGCACTTCCTGGGCCAGAATTTCGCCAAGGCCTTCGATGTGACCTTCGTCAACAAGGACAACCAGCCCGAATATGTCTGGGCCACTTCCTGGGGCGTTTCGACCCGCCTGATGGGAGCCCTGATCATGACTCATTCCGACGACAACGGTTTGGTGCTGCCGCCGATGCTGGCTCCTTACCAGGTAGTCATCGTGCCCATCTACAAGAACGACGAGCAGCGGGCCCAGTTGGCCGAAAAAGCCGATCGTCTGGTGGCCGAGCTGCGCGACCTGGGCATCCGTGTCATCTTCGACAACAACGACACCAAGAAGCCCGGTTGGAAATTCGCCGAATACGAGATGAAGGGTGTCCCCGTGCGCCTGGCCCTGGGTATGCGCGATCTGGAGAACGGCACTGTCGAAGTGGCCCGCCGCGACACCCTGACCAAGGAAACCCGCGACCTGCAGGGAATCGGCCAATATGTCAAGACGCTGCTCGACGAGATCCAGGCCAATATCTACAAGAAGGCCCAGGCCTATCGCGATGCCCATATCTATGAGGTGGATTCCTACGATGAATTCAAGGCCAGAATCGAAGACGGCGGTTTCTTCCTCTGCCACTGGGACGGCACGACCGAAACCGAGGAACGCATCAAGGAGGAAACCAAGGCCACCATCCGCTGCGTGCCCCTCAAGGGCGACAAGACCCCCGGCCGTTGCATGGTGACGGGCAAGCCTTCGGCACAGCGCGTGATCATCGCCAAGGCCTATTGATCGATGGCATCAACGCCCATTACAACAGGCCCGTTACCTTGCACAAGGTGACGGGCTTGCTTTTTTTAGCTTTGTCATTTGCGGTTGTTGCGCAGGTCGGACTCGCCCTTGCTCTTGACTATCTGGCGGACAATACGGTCCACAAAGGCCTGACGCAGTTCGGAGAGGGTATTGAAAGTCTCCTTGTAAACCACACCGACTCCCTGGGTGGTCATGGCCGACTTGAAGTAGCGGCTGTCGTTCGAACGGTTGAACATCTTCAGGCGCCAGCGGCCCGACTGCGAGAATTTGTATTCCATGTCGAAGTCGCCGACAAACTGGGTGTTGGAGTTCACCAGATCCTCCCGGGAACCGATGTTGCCGTTGATGATCAAGCGGTTGTCGAGCATCTGGCCGCTCATGGCCACCTGCCATTCACCGATGCCGGTGGTCATGTCGTCGTAATGGTATTTCAGGTCGAGCGAAAGGTTTTCGTCACCCAGCGACTGGACTATGAGCCGGTTGATCTGGCGGGAGAGGGTATTGAGCGTGGCGGCCACCACGGCCGTCATATTGTCGTTCGTGGCGGGTGACACCGCATAGTTGTTCTCGATGGTGCCGAAGCGGCCCAACAGCAACAGATAGACGATTTGCCGGTTGAGAATCTCATCGGTGTTGATGACATTCATGATGCGGCGTCGCACTTCCTCGTCGGCCGAGGGGAAGGCCAGTCCCAGCTGTATGGTGGGTTGCTCGATTTTACCGGCGATATTCATGGTGCAAGTCACCGGAATACTGGTGCGGTTCAGGTTGAGCGAAGCCATGTCGGCCTCGTCGAGCAGGTCGGACAGGGACACATTGAAGATGGTGTAGCCGGCATTGATGTCCATTTCGGCCGACATCAGGTCGCCGTTGAAATTGACCACGCTGCCCTGGGCGATGTTGAACTCACGGGAGATGAGGTCCTGGATGCTGAATTTGTATTTGCCGCTTTCCAGCACGTATTGGCCGAAGACCTGCATGTCTTCCTTGGTGCTGTAGAGCAGACGGAGCCGTCCCTCTCCGCGGGCTCTCATCTCGTCGCCACTGGCCGAGGTGACCAGTATCAGTTCGGCGGCAGGGGTGACTTCCAGCTCGAGGATGACGCTCACATGGGAGTTGACCATGGCCAACTGGGGGATGGGCTCCTTCCTCAGACTGATTTTCTCCTCGATGACCAATTTTTCCTCGTTTTTGTCGACAAAACGGATGAAGGCATAGTCGTTGTCGGAGGCGGAAGAAGCCAATGAGGCGACAACCAGCGTCTTTTCCGAGGTGCTGGCCTTGACCTCGATCTGCAGGTCTTTTTCAGGACCCGACATGGTGGCCGTCCCCGTGGCATAGAGATTGCCGTAGAAGCTTTCGCCCGCCGAGGCGGGGATGTCCATCAACTTGAGATGGTTGAAGGCGAGTGAGAAATCGAAATTCAGGTTCTTGAAACTCGAGTGGGTGATTTCACCGGTGAAATAGGCCTTGTTGTTCTCGTTGTCGGTGAGTTCGACCCGGTTCAGCCGTATCGAGTGAGGTCTGAGGAAAACGGTGTCGGAGAAATAGAAACGGCTTTTGAGCATGTCGATGCGCACTTCGCCCTGTTCGACCAAACCGTCGCCGACCACGGCAATTTCTGCGCCTTCCTTCACCTGTCCCATCACTTCGATGAACCCATGGGCACGACCGCCCAGGCTGACTGCGGGCTGGGAGAACATGCTGACGAAATCCAGGGGGATGCCGTGGGCGTCGATCCCCAGATACAGGGAATCCCGGCCCAGGTAGAACCCGCCGTTGACGTCACCCAGCCACTGGCCGTTCTCGGAGACGGAGGCATCCAGCTCGATGCCTGTTTTCTCCTCATTCCATCGGGCTTTGGCCTGCAGGTCGCCCAGCGGTGACTTGTTGAGCGAGAACTTCTCCACGGCGATGTCACCGTTCACCTGCGGCTGTGACAGCAGGGAGACGATCTTGGCGCTGCCGGTGGCCGTGCCGCCGATGAGCAGCTCTTTTTTCTTCTTGACGACACTCCGGGTGGTTTTCAGGCGGAACAGGTCGTCGATGCTGACCCGGTTCATGGCCACGGAAAGCGTGTCTGTGTCGTTTTTCGACACTGTGCCGTCGAGATAGAGCAGCTGGTCGTCGTGGGTCAGCCTGAACTGGCTGATCTGGAGGTCGCTGCCATCCCAATAGAAGCGACAGGGCCGGGTTTGCCACAGGGAATCGGCCATCTGAATCTCCAGCGTGTTGAGATGGCTCCTGACGGTCAAGGGACTGCCGGGAGCGTCCTTTCCGAACAGATGGGAGCTGTGGAGGTTCAAACGGTTCCTGGCCGCGGTTTTCAGGTCTTCCCCGAAGAAATCCAGCCGGATGGAGTCGGCCACGGCATCGGCATTCAGGGCCACGTTGTAAAAACTGCCGCCATTGTCGATGGTCGAAGCCGCCGACAGGTACAGACGCTTGTCTCCCTGGTTGTCGGCCACGATTTCCGGCTGGCCCAGCCTCATGTCCTGATAGACGATCTCCCGGGAATGGACCCTGAGGTAGATATGGTCGCCCGGATGATCGTAATAGCCTTCCGCACTGACCGATTCGGGCACGGCAAAGGGAAGGCTGAGGGCTGTGGACCAATGCTCCGTATTGCCCACCTCGAGTTGGAAATGATAGCTGTTGTCGGCGACCTGTCGGCCTTCGGCCGGGAACAATGTGGGCAGATAGCGGGCCAGCACACCGTCGTGGATATCGTTGTAAAGCTGTGAGAAGCGGTATTCACCGACCAATTCGCCCCTGAGGACATCCGAGGCGACGGCGGCACGTCCTTTTTCCAGGCTCAGCACCAGGCTGTCGGCATGACATGGCGTCTGGTTGTTGAAAAAGTCGATGGAATCTATCCGAAGCTGTCCCAGCAAATTGTCCGGTCCGTCCCCTTCCAGGTCGGTACGCAAGGTGAATGACAGCGCCGAGGCCCCTTCCGTCGCGGGCAGGAAGTTCAGCTGCTGCAGATCGATGTGACGGGCATTCATGTCGGCTTGCACGCGGCTGACATCATTCTGTTGCATGGACGCTGTCAAATCGATCAGGCAGTTGGGGTCGTCCATGGCCAGGTGGGCGCTGTAGCGGCCTCGGTTGTCGATACGGGCCTTCACGTCGGCATTCCGATAGACATAGCCGTTGAAGGGCAGGCGATGGATGTCGGCCTGGATGTCGGCCATGAGCGACTGTCTGTCGCGTCGTACGGCTTTCAGCTTCATGTCCATATCGGTCGGGCCAAGTGCCTTTTCGAGTTGGAAAAGCTGCTGTAAATCAAAATTATCCGTACTGATGTTTCCAGTAAGGTGTTGCTCGCTGCCGGCATAATCCTGCACATATGTCTGCAATTGCAAAACGCCCGGTGCGCTGGCCAGCTGCCCTTTGACCTGTATCATGTCCGTATCCATCGACAAGTCTCCCGTGTAGGAAGTGCGTCCCAGGCGATAGACATAGTCGGGCAGGGGCATGGTCTCCGATGAGGTGATTTGTCCGTACAGTCCGGCCAGTTCGGGGCGTACCCATATTTCGTCCCAATGGGAGTCGATGCGGCGCGAAGGCTTGAGCGGATCCTGGACGCGGGCCTGGCCGTCCAGTCCGGCCAGATCGTCCAGGCTGAAGTACAGGTGCCGGACATCCAAGGCGCCCATGTCACCGGCCAGTTGCAACTGCAAGGCGGCCTGGTGGTTTTCGTTTTCGAGATGGTATTGGCGGGCCGTCTGGGGAAAATCCCACAGCGAAAGACTGGCTGTCAGGTCCATTTCCTCGGCTATGGCGATGGAATCGGCCTGGAAGCCGGGGCAAAGCAGGAGCGTGGGGGTGATGTCGACACTGGAATGGGGCAGCGCCAGGGCAAAACGTTCGATGAGCAGGTAGCGTTGGTCGTAGCCGGCTGTCAGATCGAGGTCCTGGATTTGGAAACCCTCGGGAGTGGCGCAACTGAGCTGTTCGATGTTCAGCTTGATCCGCCCTTCCTCCGAAAGAGCGTTTCCTTTGAGGTTAATGTCCCTTATTTCAATATGATGCGGGTCAAATCCTGAAGCATATGGCTCGGACAGGACATCGTATTCGACGCGGCAGCCTTTCAGCATCACGGATTCCAGGTTCAGGTAGGGGAGAGACTGACTGCTTTTTGCAGCCTTTTCCCCGGCAGGCTGGGACTGGAACAGGGGCAGTTCCTTGATGTTGAGCGGTGAGTCGGGGGTTTCCTTCCACAGGTGGATGTTGGCGCCTACCAGTCGGATGGCATTGAATCCCAGTCGCTTGGAAAGCAATTTGCGGGGCTGGACATCGATATCGGCGCGGTCGATCGACAGAAGGGTGTTGCCGGCGGAATCGGTCAGGACAATCGAATAGAGATTCAGGCAGGAGCGCTCCAGGCTGAAAGACAGGGAATCGAGCTTGACAAGGAGCCCTTGATGCTCAACAGCGCCGTTCAGGCCCTTCTGCAAGGCCCAGCGCTGGAAGCGGCTGTTGGACAGCACCAAAAGGACGACACCAAACAGTGCTGTCACAATAAACGTCCAAAGCCAGCCTTTCTTTCTCAAATTAATTGTACTTTTGTGCGCCTGTTCGAGCAGGCGGAAAAACCGACAAATGTACGAATAAAATGAGACCTATTTACATTTTAGGGATAGAATCTTCTTGTGACGACACCTCAGCGGCTGTTATTCAGGGAGATTGCCTGCTGTCAAATGTCATCGCCAGCCAGAAAGTCCACGAGATATATGGCGGCGTGGTGCCCGAACTGGCCTCCCGTGCCCATCAGCACAACATCGTACCGGTGGTTGACCTGGCGCTCAAACAAGCCGGTATCGACAAATCCCAGCTCTCGGCCCTGGCCTATACCCGGGGACCGGGCCTGATGGGTTCGCTCCTGGTAGGCACTTCCTTTGCCAAGGGCTTCGCCCGTGCCCTCAACCTGCCGATGATCGATGTCAACCATCTCCAGGCGCATATTCTGGCCCATTTCATCCGGCAAAAAGGGGAGGAGCACACCCCGCCGGCTTTTCCTTTCCTCTGCCTGCTGGTTTCCGGCGGCAACTCCCAGATCGTTCTGGTGAAATCCTACAAAGACATGGAAATCATCGGCCAGACCATCGACGATGCGGCCGGCGAGGCTTTCGACAAATGCGCCAAGATGCTGGGACTGCCTTACCCGGGTGGCCCGGTCATCGACAAGATGGCTCAAAGTGGTGATCCTGAGGCGTTTCACTATAGTCACCCTCAAGTGCCCGACTTCAACTACAGTTTCAGCGGACTGAAAACATCTTTCCTGTACCATTTGCGCGATGAAATGGCCAAAAATCCCAATTTCGCCGAAGAGCGCAAGCCCGATTTGTGCGCCTCCTTGCAGAAGGCCGTGGTGGACATCCTGATGGACAAGCTCTACAAGGCGACCAAGGCACTTAAGATCAAAGAGGTGGCCGTGGCAGGCGGAGTGTCGGCCAATTCGGCGCTGCGGGCGGCCTTCTCCGATTATGCCCGCCGTTACCAGTGGCGCATCCACATTCCCAAGATCTCCTACACGACCGACAACGCGGCCATGGTGGCTATATGCGGATATTTTAAGTATTTGGACGGGGATTTCTGTTCCATTGACGCAGCTCCTTTTTCCAGAGTGTCGGTTTAGTAAGTGATTTATATTGAACGAGATACAAAACACTCTCTTTTTTTTTGAAAAATAATGGATGGAATAATTGCACAATTGACGAAAAAGTACGATTTTTGCACCCGCTAAAAAAATATTGTGCGCGACCGCCGTCGAGGCCGAGCAAAACATTGAAAGCAAGAAAAATATAAACCAGTAATATTAATTGCAATGTCGAAAATTTGTCAGATCACAGGAAAGAGAGCTATGATTGGCAACAACGTCTCGCATTCCAAGAGACGTACCAAACGTAAATTCAATGTCAATCTTTTCCAGAAGAAGTTCTATTGGGTAGAACAGGGTTGCTGGATCACACTGACCGTTTCTGCAGCCGGTCTGCGCGATATCAACCGCAAGGGTTTGGACGCCGCCATGAACGATGCCGTTGCTGCCGGTCATCTGCGTATGGAAGATATTTTAATCATTGACTAAGAGGAGAGTAGAGCCATGGCAAAGAAAGCAAAAGGTAACAGAGTCCAGGTCATCCTGGAATGCACTGAACATAAAGACAGCGGTATGCCGGGTACTTCCCGCTACATCACCACCAAGAATCGTAAGAACACGACCGGGAGATTGGAGCTGAAGAAATACAATCCTATCCTGAAGAGAGTCACAGTACACAAAGAAATTAAATAGTATAAGAGATGGCAAAGAAAGCAATTTCAACCTTGCGTACCGGTGAAGGCCGTTCCACGGTGAAGGTTATCAAAATGATCAAGTCTCCGAAGACCGGAGCTTACGTTTTCAATGAAGAAATGGTAGCTGCTGACAAAGCTGCTGAATACGCCAAGAAGAAATAACTTGTTATTCAGAGTTTTGTCGATAAATATTCAAGGTTGTTTCTGATTCAGGGACAACCTTTTTTCGCTATATAAAAACAAGGTCACATGGGTATTTTCAGTTTGTTCTCCAAAGAAAAGAAAGCCACCCTGGATCAGGGCTTGGCACGCACCAAGGACAGTGTCCTGTCCAAGATAGGCCGGGCCATCGCCGGCAAGTCCAAGGTGGACGACGAGGTGTTGGACCAGCTGGAGGAAATCCTGATTTCCTCGGATGTCGGGGTGGACACCACCTTGCGCATCATCGAGCGTATCGAGGCCCGTATCAAGCGCGACAAATACCTCAATACCGACGAGCTCTACGCCACGTTGAAAGAGGAGATTGTCGATCTGCTTACCGAGAACGACTTGGAAGCCAGCATGGATTTCGAAGTGCCTGCCGACAAGCATCCCTATGTGATCATGGTGGTCGGTGTGAACGGGGTGGGCAAGACCACGACCATCGGCAAGATCGCCTGGCAGTTCGCCCGCAAGGGAAAGAAAGTGTATCTGGGCGCTGCCGACACCTTCCGTGCCGCCGCTGTCGAACAGCTCGACATCTGGGGCCAGCGCACCGGTGCCACCGTTGTCAAGCAGCGCATGGGCGCCGATCCCGCCTCCGTGGTCTTCGACACGCTCAAATCGGCCCAGGCCAACGATGCCGATGTGGTGCTCATCGATACGGCCGGTCGTCTGCACAACAAGGTGGGACTGATGAACGAGCTGACCAAGATCAAGAATGTCATGAAGAAGGTCTATCCCGAAGCCCCGCACGAGATATTGCTCGTCCTGGATGGCTCGACCGGGCAGAACGCCTTCGAACAGGCCCGCCAGTTCACCCTTGCCACCGAGGTCAACACCTTGGCCATCACCAAATTGGACGGCACAGCCAAAGGCGGCGTCGTGCTGGGAATTTCCGATCAGTTCAAGATCCCTGTCAAATACATCGGGTTGGGCGAGGGAATGGACGATCTGCAGATATTTAACCGCCGGGAATTTGTCGATTCCCTGTTTGGCGACCGTTTGTCATGAAGCAAGAGGCCGCGAGGGGAGTCACCGTCATTTCGCTGGGTTGCTCGAAGAATCTGGTGGATTCCGAGCAATTGTTGCACCAGTTGCGCCGGGTGGGCTATGAACTGCGCCACGACGAACGACCCCGCCGGGGTGATATCGTGGTGGTCAATACCTGCGGTTTTATCCAGGATGCCAAGCAGGAGTCGATCGAAACCATCCTGCAATACTGCGAGGCCCGTCGCAAAGGGCAGATCAAAGGGCTTTATGTGATGGGCTGCCTGTCACAGCGCTATTTCGAGGAACTCAAACAGGAGATACCCGAGGTGGACGGTTTCTATGGCAAGTTCAACTGGCAGGACATCCTGCGCGACCTGGGCAGGCAATACCTGGCCGAGGAGCGTCACCGCCGTGTGCTGACCACGCCCTCGCATTATGCCTATGTCAAGATTGCAGAAGGCTGCAACCGGCATTGTTCCTTTTGTGCCATCCCTTTGATCACCGGACCGTACCAATCGCGTCCGATAGAGGATATCAAGCAGGAAATTGTCGAATTGGTGGCTGCCGGAGTGAAGGAATTCCAGATTCTGGCCCAGGATCTGTCATACTATGGCAAAGACCTCTACCACGAATTCAAACTGGCGCAGTTGATAGAGGAAATCTCCGATATCAAGGGCGTCGAGTGGATCAGGCTGCATTATGCCTATCCTTATTTGTTTCCGTACGACATTTTGCCGGTGATCCGCGAGAGGGCCAATGTCTGCCTGTACCTGGATATGGCCTTGCAACATTGCAGCGATCACGTATTGCAGTTAATGAGGCGTCATATTACTGGTAATGAGACAGTTGAGTTGATTAATCGCATACGTCGCGAGGTGCCTGGCATACACCTGAGAACCACCTTGATGGTGGGTCATC
Source organism: Bacteroidales bacterium (assembly GCA_017958305.1). GTDB lineage: Bacteria > Bacteroidota > Bacteroidia > Bacteroidales > UBA1402 > UBA1757. The sequence continues at coordinate 9,290 of JAGDCW010000137.1, forward strand.
CAGGTGAAACAGAGGCTGATTTTGAGCAACTTAAGTCCTTTGTCAGGGAAATGCGCTTCGAACGGATGGGCGCCTTTGCGTATTCGGCCGAAGAAGGCACCTACAGTGGCGACCATTACCGCGACGATGTGCCTCAGGCGGTCAAACAAGCCCGTCTGGACGAGCTGATGGCCATCCAGCAGGAAATCTCCGAGGAATTGAGCCAGGCCAAAGTCGGGCAGCGCCTGCGTGTCATCATCGACCGTGAAGAGGAAGACTATTATGTCGGGCGCACCGAGTTCGATTCACCTGAAGTGGATCCTGAAGTTTTCGTCGGCAAGGATCGTCCGTTGACCGTAGGAGAATTCTACGACGTGCAAATCGATGAAGCGTCCGCGTTCGATTTGTTCGGCCATACCGTTTAGACACCTGAGCGGCTTTCAGGTTCCCGTATTTGTTTCCCTGGTTTCTCTAATCGCTGAGAATTGAATATTTGATGCCGAATAGGGGTATGGTATGGGATTTTGAAATTATCTATTCAACATAATACTAATTATGTAACAAAAGGGGATTAAAAGAAAGTCCTGGAATCTCTCCCAGGACTTTCCATTAAACGATGTAAGGATTGACTATTTCATGCTCTTCATGAGCGCATCCATTTCTTCGTATTTCTTTTCGTAGCCTTTGCCCAAGTTGTAATAGATACCGCGCAGCGCTACGACGTAGTCACGTTCTGTCGGATTCAGCTGATGGGCCTTCTCCAGATACGGCAGCGGCTTCATGAAGACATTCTTCATCTTGGCTTTCTCGGTGCGGTATTTCCGGTCGTCGCGGATGGCATTGACACGGTCCAACTCCTCTACAGCTTCGTTGTAATAGATACGGCCGATGCTGCCCAAGGCGTCTGCGAATTCGGGATCCAGTTCGACAGCCTTCTCGAAATACTTCAGAGAACCTTTCACATCTCCCTCATGTTCAATGATTTGCGCTTTCAGATTCCAGAATACGGCCGATGTCGAATCACCGTTGGCCATGGCGTTGTCGATCCATACCATAGCCGTTTGCAGGTCGTTGCGGCTCAGGTATTCATTGACCAGGCTTCTGGCATAATACGGGTTCTGCGGGAACTTCTGGGCACCGATCTTGTACATCTCAATAAGGTTGACCGTGTCCTTCAGACGTCCGTACTCGTAGATGACGAACTGGTACATCTCCTCTTCCGGCTGATAGACGCCCAACAGCTTCTTGAAGTATTTCAGGGCCGTGTAGGAATCGTTGTCCTGGGAAGCCGAGGCACCGCAGTAATACTGCAGCGTCTGGATCATGGTGTCCTTGGTGAGGGCTTCCATCTTGACGTTGTCCCACATCTTCAGGTTCGGATAGTCCAGATAATACTCGAAAGCCTTGATGGCATTCTTGTAGTCCTGCTGCTTGAAATAATAGCCACCGGCGTTGATGAAACCGTTCTGCATGACATCCATGATTTCCACAATCTGCTTGCGCAACTTGTTGGGAATCTTGCCCTTGGCATTAGGAGTCTGATCCAGCGAGTCGGCCACCTTCAGGCAGTCGTACGCCTTCATCAAGGACGTGGCCATCAGGTCTTCGTTGGCCCGGCCGCCGGTCCACTGTTTCTTCTGCTCGTTGTCGAAGAGCTTGTAGTAGATCTTACCGGCTGTGAACCAGGTGTCGGCCAGCGTGTTGGTCGTGGAATCCAACAGTGCCGGAGCGATGAATTTCTCTGCTTCGACATAGTCGGGTCTCTCGGCCGTCATCTTGGCTTTAGCCTTACGTACATTGGTCTTCTGGGCGTAAACATTCCCCCCTCCGACCAGCAGTAACAAAGCGGTGGTGAATAAAACCAATCTTTTCATAGTTGCATTAATTAAAAGTTTTATTTGATATCATAGACGTTCACTTGTTGCCATGCGCTACAATTCGGCGATGGGAGCCTCCTGCCCTTCTTCAACGCCCTCTTCTTCCTTGTCGGACATGACGACGCAGACAGAGGCGATTTCATCGCTGCGTTTCTCGAGATTGATCAGGCGAACTCCCTGGGTGGCGCGGCCCATGACACGGATGTCGGCCAGCGGCAGGCGGATGGCGATGCCCGACTTGTTGATGATCATCAGGTCGTTCTCGTCGTTCACATTGGTGATGCTGACCAGCTGACCGGTCTTGTCGGTGATATTGAGCGTCTTGACGCCCTTTCCGCCACGGTTGGTGATGCGGTAGTCCTCGATGTCCGAGCGCTTGCCGTAACCCTTCTCCGAAACCACCATGATGGTTTCGTCGCCTGTGTGCTTGATGACAATCATGCCGACCACTTCGTCTTGACCGTCCTCGTCGAGCGTCATGCCGCGTACACCGGTCGAGACACGGCCCATGCTGCGGACTTTGTCCTCGCAGAAGCGGATGGCGCGGCCGTTGCGGTTGGCCAGTACGATTTCGCTGCCTTCACCGGCCAGGGATACCTGGATCACCTGGTCGTCCTCGCGGATGATGATGGCCTTGACACCGTTGATCTTGCTCTTGAAGTAGTCTTCGAGGGCGGTCTTCTTGATGACGCCCTGACGGGTGGCGAATACCAGGAAGTGCGATTTGAGGTATTCCTCGGAAGTGTCCTTGACACGGATATAGGCGGTCACCTTGTCGTCGCCTTCGATATTGAGCACATTCTGGATGGCTCTGCCCTTCGACGTCTTGTTGCCTTCGGGGATCTCATAGACTTTCAGCTTGTGGTATTTGCCCTTCTGGGTGAAGAACAGCATGGTGTTGTGCATCGAGGCCGGATAGATGTGCTCCACGAAATCCTCGTCGCGGGTGTTGCTGCCCTTGGAGCCTACTCCACCCCGGTTCTGGGCGCGGAAATCGGCCAGCGGAGTGCGCTTGATGTAGCCCAGATGGGAGATGGTGATGACCATTTCATCGTCGGCGTAGAAGTCCTCCGGATTGAACTCTTCCGAAGCGAAAACGATTTCGGTGCGGCGTTCGTCTCCGTATTTCTCCTTGATTTCCAGCAGTTCCTGCTTGATGATGTCCATGCGCATCTCCACGCTCTCCAGCACCTGGTGGTACCAGTCGATCTTGGCCATCAGGTCTTCGTATTCCTTGTGCAGTTTGTCCACTTCCAGTCCGGTGAGCTGACGCAGGCGCATTTCGACAATGGCGCGGGCCTGGAGCTCGGAGAGGTTGAACTCGGCCATCAGGCCTTCCTTGGCGACATCTGCGTTGGCCGACGAGCGGATGATGGCGATCACCCGGTCGATGTTGTCGCAGGCGATGATCAGACCCTGCAGGATGTGGGCGCGTTTCTCGGCCTCGGCCAGTTCGAAACGGGTGCGCCGGGTGACCACCTCATGACGGTGCTCCACGAAATAATGGATCAGGTCTTTGAGGTTGAGCAGCTTGGGACGACCCTTGACCAGGGCGATGTTGTTCACGCTGAAGGATGACTGCAAGGCAGTGAGCTTGAACAGCTTGTTGAGCACGACCTTGGCATTGGCGTCCTTCTTGACGTCGATGACGCTGCGCATGCCGCTGCGGTCGGTTTCATCGTTGATATTGGTGATGCCTTCGATCTTC
>JAGDCW010000138.1 GCA_017958305.1 Bacteroidales bacterium
ACGCTTATCTTTGCGCCGGTTGGAACCTGCTCGTCGAAATCGGTCTGGCCACAGGCATCGACCTGGACAAGCCCGACCGCGCCCGCAAGGTCGGCAACGAACTGGTGATCTAAGTTCCACGCTTCATACCAAATAAAAGTGGGTGACTGACATTGTCGGTCACCCACTTGTTTATCTATGGAAAACAGTTTTGGGTGGTTCCGTGCTGGTCGCCACGAGACCACGGGCGGCCACGGGTTTGCTAGTCGACCTGCCCGAAAGAATATCCCAAACAAGGGGGAAAACAAAAGTGGGTGACCGATAAATCAGTCACCCACTTTTTATTTGGCTACATCTGCGATTAGAGGACCAGTTCGTTACCGACCTTGCGGGCGCGGTCGGGCTTGTCCAGATCGATGCCTGTGGCCAGACCGATTTCGACGAGCAGGTTCCAACCGGCGCAAAGATAAGCGTAGGGAGTCAGTTCGCCGCAGTCGGGGATGATGACCGTGGGGAAAGGTGTCTGATGGGTCGAAAGAGCAATCACCTTGCAGCCGACACCCTTTTCGAGCACTTCCTGGAATTTCTCAATCTCGGCCTCGATGGGATCGATGACGAAAACAATGTCGCAAGGCTTCATCACTTCCTCGATACCGTGGACGGCATAAGTGCCTTCCAGGAAATCGGATTTGCGACGGGTGATTTCGTTGGTCTTGAGGGTCAACTCTTCGGCCACGCCGTCGTTGTAACCCGAGAAATAGATGGTTTCGGCACCGATGGCGGCCTTGACAATATCCTTGGGGATCTCCAGGGTCAGGGCCTTTTCCAACTGGGCAGGCAGGGCCTTGAGGGCAGCCGTCTTGTCTTCGCCCTTGATGTGCCAGAGGATGGATTCATAGAACAGGGTCTGTTCGATGACACTCTTGGTGGCGGCCACAGCCTGTTCCCAACCGCAGTTGAGCACGTGGGTGGCATGGCACTGCTTGGAGAGCATGGTGTCCTCGCAGGCGGTCAAACCGAAGACATCCTTCTTGCCGGCTTCGGTCAGTTTCTTGGCCAGCAGGATGACCTCCTTGGTGCGGCCCGAGTTGGAAGCACAATAGACAGTGTATTTCGACAGATCGTATTCATAAGACTGGCGGCTGCCGTCGGTCTGGATATTGAGGTCCAGTCCCCAGCGTTTGGCCTTGCGCATGGCATTCTTGGCCGGGAAGATACGGCTCGAGCCCTCACCCGTCAGGAAGAGACGCCCCGAGCGGCGGATGATTTCGGCCACTTCGCGCGTGACACTCGGATCGAACTTGCGGACCGTGTCCACCGTGCCCATCATTTCCTGCACCAGGCAGTACTTTGCATAATTTTTGTCAGTAAGGTTCATACTTATATACGTTTATAAAGTTTGGAGATGTCGTCGTTGAAGACAGCCGTCTGCTCGCGGATCTGCTGGATGAAACCGTCCTTCTCGATCGGCTTGATGGCCGCGAGCATTTCCTCTTCGCTGCGGTAGGTGGCGCGACGGTAGATGTTGTCGTAGTCCTTCTTGCGGGAGATAAACACCTGGTCGCAGACATACTGCTGAAGTTCGCGGCCGCGGTCGAGCACCATTTTCCACTGCTCGTCGGTGATATGGTCGGTTTCGAGCAGGTAGCACAGCGACAGGTAGGCATGGCGCAGCTTGTCGATGTCGTATTTTTCCCAGATTTCGTCGTAACGGTGATGGATGGCATCCCAGGAATCGAGCACCCCCGAGCGGATGTCGGCAATCAAGGCGTCCAGGTCGCGGGTCATCATCAACTGGCCGCCCAGGTTGCTCCAGCCCTTCTCGCGGCGGTCTTCCTGCACAGCCTCCACCATGTCGCCGAAGCTGGCCTTGGGATGATCCTGCATGTATTTCATCACGTTCTTGACAGCATAGTAGGTGAGCATGTCGGCATAAGCGTGATAGGCTTCCCACACTTTGAGGATGCGCACGCGGCGCTTGCCCTTTTCCATGTTCTCGCCGAAGATGTCCAGCGCGGCCACTACAGAGCGGTCGCCCTCGAGAATCTTCTGCCCCATCTCACGGAGTTCCTTGTGCGACAGGCCTTCGACGCTGCGGCCTTCTTTCTTGAGCCAGGCCTTGGCCGTCCATACCTCGAGCAGTTTGCGGCCCTGGATCACCTCTTCCATGCTGTCGGGGGCATAGGTGTCGAACTCGATGTGCTGGAACTTGCGTTTGCGTTTGTCGCGCTTGTTGTACTTCCACGAGTTGCGTGCCAGGGCATACATGTTGTACATCCACCAGAAGGCAGGCATGACCTCCAGTTCGTTGTGATGGATATTGTTGTTGACCAGCGAGAAAGGCAGGGTGATATCCATTTCGCTGGGATAGTCGGCCTTGCTCAGCATGGTATAGGAGGCGAAACGGCAGGAGTGCTTCACACTGGAGCACAGTCCCGGCCAGAAACCGCGGCCGGCCTGGATTTCGTTGTCGTTGGTGCGGCTGGTGTGGTTGGAGCCGATGGTGGCACCGGCGGCGATATTGGTTTGGCCCATCAGCACGGCGGCCACCAGGAAGGAGTTGTTGTGGTGCTGTTCGTGAGCCGGGAAAATCAAGTTGTTCAACACCTCGCAACAGGAGATGGTCGAGTTGTCGCCCAGGAAGGAATGGATCAGACGGGCTCCGTACTTGAGGTTGGAGTTGTTGCCCATGACAAAGCGCACGGCGATGCACGAATAGAAAATGTGGCAGCCGTAGCCGACGATGCCGTTGACCAGCACGACGCCCTCGCCAATCTGGGTCGGCTCCTCCAGGGAGGAGTTGATGGTGATGTTCTTGAGTTTGCTGGCGCCCTTGATGTAGCAGGAATCACCGATTTTCACATCCTTGATGATGGCCGAGTTCTTCACCACGCAATCCATGCCCACCGTGCCATAATAGCCGCGGCGGCTGTCGAAGCGGCGCTGGGTCAGCTCGGAGAGCCTGGCCTGCAGCTCGCGGTCGTCGATGAATTTGGCGCTCAGGTAGGCATCGGCGGCGATCATGCCGTCGAAAGGATAGACGCAGCGGGTGCCCGTCTCGTTCATCACATCCAGGCAGACACGGACCTCCGGATCCTCGCCGTCCTTGATGATGCCGTTGCCGAACTTGGCATGGTTGGTCACACACATTTCCTGCACATTGAACAGGATGCAGCGGTCGCCGATGATGTAATGCGAAAGATAATGGACATCGTGTACGGCCACATAGTCGCCGATGTCGCAGGAATCGATCAGGCTGTTGGTGATACCCACCTTCAGACGCAGGTCGTGGTACTGCAGCAGGCCGTCCGATACAGCGCCGATGCGCACCATGCCGTAGAACTTGTTGTTCTTGATCTGACGGGGATCGAAAATGTCCGTCACGAAAATGTTGTCCCAGTTGTCGGAAGTGTTGTTGTTCTTGACCAGGCGCTCGATTTCGTCGGAATGCAGGTGGCGCCAGCCGCCGGCAGGTTTTTTGGCCTGTTTGTTGCGAAGATAGTACTCATCCTTGCCCGCAGGCAGGTAGGGACTTTCGATAAACGGAGTCCGCTGCGACGGACCGGACAACAGGGTGACGGTATTTTCCATAATATAAACAATTTGGGCGGACCAACCCAGACAGATGGCTAATAGGCTGTCTGTCTTGACTTAGTCCGCCGCAAAAATACATATTTCAGCAAAAAAACCTGCGAAGAGCTGTGTGAAAAATTATATATTTTTTCCACTTGCCCTTTTTATTGGCAAGTGATGGTATAACTCTTGCCAGGCTTGGTCATGAAATCGACAGTGTAATACTGCTTCTGAGGCAGTCCCGGCATGGCTCTCTGGGCATTGTTCTCCACTTTGCCGGCAGCCACCGTATGGAACAGGGCATTGGGGTTCTCTCCCTGGGCCGTGCGGGCCGTGGCACCTTTCACCTTGACCGGTGTCTCGGTGCGCAGACGGCAGTTGCCGCCCTTTTCCGAATGGATAACGGCTTGGCTCAAACGGCCGTTCTTCCATGTCAGATCGACGGTGAAACCGCCCCGGGCCTTGATGCCCGTGATGCTGCCTTCGGGCCATACCGAGGGCAGGGCCGGCAAAAGCTGGATAAAGCCGGCATGGCTCTGCATCAGCATTTCGATGACACCGGCCGTGTAACCGAAGTTACCGTCGATCTGGAATGGCGGATGGGCATCCAGCAGGTTGGGATAGACACCGCCGCCCGATGTACGGCGTGTGCCGAAGCCGACCGGGCTGAACAGGTTCTTGACGATGATGTTGGCATGGTCGCCGTCCAGCAGGCGGGCCCACAGGTTGATCTTCCAGCCCATCGACCAGCCGGTGGCCTCGTCGCCGCGCAGCTCCAGGGTGCGCATGGTGGCACGGAACAGGTCGGGAGTGGCGTCATAGCTGATCTGGTTGCCCGGATGCAAGCCGTAGAGATGCGATACGTGGCGGTGGTGGGGTTCGGCCTCGCCGAAATCCTGCTGCCATTCCTGCAACTGTCCGCGCG
>JAGDCW010000139.1 GCA_017958305.1 Bacteroidales bacterium
ATGGGCCGTTACCGCATCGATCTCGTGAGCCCTTGGTCGCTGGCCGCCCTCTACCGTCGTTACGGTCGCCGTGAGACCCGCCAGTACCTGAAGGAACTGAAGAAGAGTTTCCCGCTGGGAAGGGAACTGCTGCGCGGCTGCTATGCCCCCCTGATCCGTTTTGGCCGTAGAATCAAAACAAGACTGTCATGATTTCCGTCATCATCTGCACCTACAACCGCGACAAATATATCTATCGCGTGCTCGAAAGCCTGGCCCAGGGCAATTGCGACCGCTCGTCCTACGAAATCGTGGTCATCGACAACAACTGCACCGACCATACCCAGGACGAATTGCAACGCTTTGCCCAGGACTTTCCAGATGTCTGCCTGCGCTGCTTTACCGAGACCCGTCAGGGCCTGTCGCACGCCCGTAACCGGGGCATTGAAGAGGCCCGGGGCGAACTGCTGGTCTATGTCGACGACGATGCCACCGTCAACAAAGAGTATCTGGAATCCTACAAGACCTTTTTCGAGACGCATCCCGACATCGATGCCGCCGGCGGCCCGATCATACCCCACTACGAAGACGGCAGCGAACCCCAGTGGATGACCTATTTCACCCGCCAGTTGCTCACGGGCTATCTCTACTACGGACCCAATGTGAGGGAATTTCCCGGCGGCAGATATCCCGGCGGCGGCAACGCGGCCTACCGGCGCCAGGTCTTCGACAAAGTGGGGCTGTACAACCCCGAACTGGGGCGCAAGGGCCAGGGACTGGCCAGCGGCGAGGAAAAGGACATTTTCAACAAGATGACCACAGCCGGGATGAGATTTGTCTACCTGCCCGGTCCAGTCCTCTACCACAGCATCCCCCACTACAAACTGGAGCAAGCCTACTTCGACCAGCTCACTTGCAGCATGGGGCGCAGCGAAAAGGCCCGGACCCTGCAAATCTCCAAAAAAGAATACTTGAAAAGGATCCTGCTGGAACTGGTCAAATGGGGCGGCAGCCTGGTGCTCTGGCTCTACTACATGCTCACTTTCCGCACCCAATGCGGCAACAAGCTGATCCGTTTCCGTTGGAACCTGAGCCGCAACCTGATTGGTTGAGGATCAATAGAAATTCTTTTCGAAGGCGGCAAATTCGTCCTTTTTCAGGACGCAACGCTTGAACCAAGCCGTCAAAAAGCCCAGGCCGTAGCCGATGAGCTGCACGAAAGCGGCCGGGATGGACAGCAGTCCCACCCAGGGACAACGATTGCGGATACTCGAATCGACGAAAATGACAAACGAGTACAGCAGCAAAGGAAACATTCCCAACAGGCAGAAGCAGAACCCCAGCCCCTGATGCATATTGTCGGTGGGACGAAGGCCGTGGTAGTCGAGCCATTCACCCGTGGCGATGAGGCCAAGGCCGCACAGGACGACCATCAGACAGGCGGCCACCCCCAAGGTGAAGACCAAAGGCAACAGATGCACCGCCTTGAGTGTGCCGGGATGGCGCTTGCTCAGATGGATGCGGGCAATGCCCGAATTGAACACCTGCTTGAAGAACTTGCCGAAAGTGGCGCGACGCTTGTGCCAGACCCAAGCCTCCGACAACAGGCAGGTGGTGTAGCCCTGCTCGAGGAGCCGGTAGCTGAAATCGATGTCCTCGCCGAAGCGCATCGGCGAGAAACCGCCCAGCGCCTGATATACCTCGCGTTTGACCCCCAGGTTGTAGGAGCGGGGGTGGAATTTGTCCAATTTGGCTTTGCCGCCGCGGATTCCGCCGGTGGTGAAAAACGAGGTCATCGAATAACTGATGGCCTTCTGTATGGGGGTAAATGAGCGGTGCGCCCGGTCGGGGCCGCCAAAGGCGTCGCAGGGATGCTGCTGCAGGCCTCTCTCGACAGCCTCGAGATAGGTCGGAGGCAAGACCACATCGGAATCCAGGATGATCACATATTCGCCCCGGGCCCGCTCCACGCCGTAGTTGCGCGAAGGTCCCGGCCCGGAATTGGGCTTGGCGTAATAATGGACATCGAGCCGGTCGGCATAGCGCTCCACCACCTCCCGGCAGGGAAGCGAAGAACCGTCCTCGACGATGACCACCTCAAAACCTTTCACGGTCTGACCCGTCAAGCTGTCGAGCAATTCATCGACCTCGTCGGGACGGTTGAAAACCGGAACCACTATCGAATACTTCATACCCATGCCTCCTTTTTCTTCAGGCAAACCCTGATCAGTCGCCAGCAGCCGAACAAAAGTGTCAGGTAGATCAGCCCGGCACAGGCCATCGATACCCGGTCGCCCTTGTAGATGCTGTCGGGCCGGAACTCAAAGCGGATCTGATGCTCGCCGGCCGGCACGTTCAGGGCGCGGAGGGCGTAATTGACCCGGAAGTGACCTACCGGAACCTCATCGATATAAGCCTTCCAGCCATAAGGATAATAAATCTCGGAAAAGACCACCGTACCGTCTTGGGAAGCCGACGTCTCGTAGGTCAGGGCATTGGGTTTGTAACTTGTCAGACGCACCCGGGCCGTGGCGTCGTGGCCGGGGGTGAACTGGCCGACCATGTCGGCGAACTTGGCATCCAGCACGGCGGTATGGTGCAGGTCGATATGGTTCAAGGCATCACACTCCTCGTTGGGCGTATCGACCACCAGCAGCGAATCGACATACCAGGCATTGCCCATGGCCTGGGGATTGAGTTGCGGCACCACGTTGCCGTTGTTGTCCTGATAGATGATGTATTTGGCGTTCAACATGTTGATGACATCCATATTCATCTTGGACAGATGCTGGTCGATCAAGTCCTGATAGCGGCGCAGCTTGGCGGCATGATAACCGCCGAGCGACTTCAGGTAATAGGAGGTGCGTGAATCGTTGAAAGTGTTGGTTGCCAGGTTCAGCACGCGGAAATGCGGATCCTTGTCCTGCAGGATGGCCTCCTCGTAGGGCTGCTTCTTGAAATAGTTGTTGTTCTGGCGCACGGTCACAAAATCGACATCGCTCAAAAAGCGCTTGTTGACGGGCCACATGTCGGCCAGCACCAACACACCGGTCAGGACGATCAAGACAGAGGGCTTGATCTTCTGCTGCAGGAACAAAGCCACGACTCCGGCACCCAAAAGGATGAAAGCCAGGGAACGGAAAGCGTCCGACCGCAACATGGCGGCCCGTTCATCGACAATGGCCTCCGTCAGCCAGGCGGGCAGCTGGGCGAACATCTGGGCGTCGTTGGGGGCCGAGAAATGGAACAAGGCCTTTCCCACCAACGCGAACAGCAGACACAGACCGCCGGTGACACCGGCCGAGATGTACAGTTTCTTGAGGCCTTCCTGTTTGGAGACGCTGCCGTCCATCAGTGCCTTGAGCGACAAAAAGCCCAGCAGCGGCATGGTGATCTCGGCCACCACCAGGATGGACGACACGGTGCGGAACTTGTCGTACATGGGGAAGTAGTGGAAGAAAAACTCCGTCAAGGGCATGAAATTGCGACCCCAGGACAGCAGCACCGAAAAAACGGTGGCCGCCAGGATGGCCCATTTGTACGGTCCCTTGACCACCAGCAAGCCGAAGACAAACAACAGGCAGACGATGGCCCCGACATAGACCGGGCCCGAAGTGAAAGGCTGCGTCCCCCAGTAGGTGGGCACCGACTGACAGAACTCAGCTGCCGAGCGGCGAGGCACGCCCTTGGCCACCAAAGTCTTGTAGAGTCTCGAATTCTCCCCTACGTTGTAATGCGAAGACGCGCCCTTGAAATTGGGGATCAACAAGGTGAAGGTCTCGTCCACGCCATAGCTCCAGGCGGTGGCATAGTCCAGGTCCAGACCGCCCGTCTTGTTGACGGCGTCGTTGGCCTTTTCCAGTTCGGAATGGCCGCCGCGCATGGTTTCCTTGCTGTATTCGTTGTTGGCCTTGATGTTGGAATACTGGGTGCCGGCTCCCACGGCCAGCGCCAGCACAAAGCACAGTGTGGCCAGGCCGAACTGCTTCATGCGCTTTTCCTTGATGTGGATGTAGAGCTCCGTCAGGAACAGGATGCCTATGAACATGAAGATGTAGTAGGTCATCTGCGGATGGCACATCAGTCCCATGAAAGAATAGACCATGGTCAGGACGGTGCCGAGGAGGTATTTGCCCCGGTAGGTGAGCACAAAGCCCGCCAGTACGGCCGACATCCAGGCCAAGCCCAGGGCCTTGGTGTTGTGGCCTGCCTCGATGATGATGAAGAAATACGACGAGAAGGCGATGGCCACCGACCCGACGATGCACAGCCACGTGTCGATCTTGAACGACCGCAGCAGAAAGAAGAAGCAGATCAGATAGCCCAGGATGATCAGCAGGGTCTCGTTTTTGAGGTTGCCCAGGCGGATGAAATCACGCAGAGGCTTCAGCACCCGGCCGGCCAGGTAGTTGCCGCCGCCGATCTGATAGGTCGGCATGCCCGAGAACATGGAGCCGGTCCAGAAAGTGTAATCCTTGGTCTCCGACTGATAGGTTTTCGTCTCTTGATACATACCCTGCCAGCTCAGGTTGTCGCCGGCCTGGATTACCCGGCCCTCCAGCACAGGAGAGCAATAGATCAGCGTTATGGCCACAAAGACCAGGGCTGCCGTCAGATACGGCCACCAGTTTTTCAGCAATTTCTTTGGATCCGGTTTCATATCGCTTGTGTTATGGTTTCTGTGACAATGCGGCCAGGATACGCTCCGTACTGCCGCTGTTTTGCTGCACATAGTCGCCGGCGGCCTGCCCGGCCTGCCTGCATTTTTCAGGATTGGCCAGCCAGTCGTCGAGCAGGGAGGCCAGCTGTCCCCCGTCGCCGATACTGAAGGCACCGCCCCTGGAGAGCATGGCCTTGGCCTCGTCGAATTTCTGGTAATTGGGACCGAAGACCACCGGTATCTGATACACCGCCGCTTCGAGTGTGTTGTGTATGCCCACCCCGAAGCCTCCTCCCACGTAGGCCATGGTGCCATAGCCATAGAGCGAGGAAAGCAGCCCGTAGCAGTCGATGATAAGGCAGTCGGCCTGTCCTTCGGACGATTGACTGAGTTGCGAATAACGCACAAAAGGACGCTCCAACAGCGATTCGATATAGGCCAGGTGGTTTTCGTTGACCTGATGGGGAGCCAAGATGAGTTTCACCTCGGGATGAGCGTTGAACCAGGGGATGAGCAGCTCCTCGTCGCGAGGCCAGGTGCTTCCGGCCACCAATACCGGTGTGCCTTTGTCCTCGGGCAGGAAATCGTCCATGCCGATGATCTCCTTTTTCTGGGCAGCCACCTGAAGGACACGGTCGCAACGGGTATCCCCCGTCATCAGGACACGGTCGGCCAGGCCCACCTTCCCGAGCAATTCCTCCGACTCACGATTCTGCACAAAGAACTGGCTGAACAGCCCCAGCAGGTAGCGGTAAAAGCCGCCCCAGGGTTTGAAGAAGGTCTGCGTCGGACGGAAAATGCCCGAAATGAGGAACACCGGCACGCCGCGACGATGCAAAGCATTGAGATAATTGGGCCAGAACTCGTACTTGATGAAAAACACCGCCTTGGGTTGCAACAAGTCCAGGAAACGGCGGACATTGCGCTTCAGGTCGAAGGGCAGGTAGCAGACCATATCGGCCTCCCGATAGTCCTGACGCACTTCGTAACCCGAAGGGGAATAGAAACTGACCAGTATCTTCTGTTCGGGATGTTCCTTCCGGATGGCTTCGATGAGCGGGCGTCCCTGCTCGAACTCGCCCAGCGAGGCGGCATGGAACCAGACATACTCACCCCCGGCGGCATGCAGTTTTTCCAAACGGGCAAAAGTCTCGCGCTGCCCCTCGACCATCTTGCGGGCCTTGGGATGGAACAGCGCTGTCAGATGGAACAGCCAGACATAGATTTGGAAACAGAAACTGTACATGGCTTATCCTAAGACCTCCACGCAGCGATGCAGACGGGCCAGTGTCTCTTTCTTGCCGATCAGGGTGACAATGTCGAAAATATGGGGGCCCTTGCCTTCGCCGACGATGGCCAGGCGGAAGGCGTTCATCGGGATGCCCATGCCGTACTCCTTGGCTTCGCACCAGGCCTTGGCCTTGGCTTCCATGGCCAGCGGATCGCTGAAATCATCCCCTTCGAGCAACTCGACAAGTTCGTTCATCTGCCGGGGCGATTCCTCTTTCCAGCGCTTGGCCACGGTCTTTTCGTCGTATTGTTCGGGGGCCTGGAAGAAATAGGATGCGTTCTCCCAGAATTCGTGCAGGAAGTTCATTCTGCCTTTGACCAGGGCAATGACCCGGGTCACATAGTCGATATCGGTCTTGACACCGCGGGCCTCCAGGTCGGGCAGCAGCATTTCGGCCAGCCGGCGGTCGTCGGCCAGGAGCATGTACTGGTGATTGAACCACTTGCCCTTCTCGAAGTCGAACTTGGCGCCGGCCTTGCTGCAACGGGCAAAGGAGAACTGGGCGATGAGCTCGTCCATCGTGAAAATCTCCTGCTCGGTGCCCGGGTTCCACCCCAGCAGCGCCAGGAAATTGATCACGGCCTCGGGGAAATAGCCCGACTCACGGTAGCCACGGCTGATGTCGCCCGTGACGGGATCTTTCCACTCCAGGGGGAAGACCGGGAAATTGAGCCGGTCGCCGTCGCGCTTGGACAGCTTGCCCTTGCCGTCGGGCTTGAGCAACAGCGGCAGGTGGGCGAAGCGGGGCATGGTGTCCTGCCAGCCGAAAGCCCGGTAGAGCAGGATATGCAAGGGGGTCGAAGGCAGCCATTCCTCACCGCGGATCACATGGGAAACCTCCATCAGGTGGTCGTCCACCACGTTGGCCAGATGATAGGTGGGCAACTGGTCGGCACTCTTGTAGAGCACCTTGTCGTCCAGCACATCGGATTTGTAGAAGACCTGACCGCGGATCATGTCGTTGATTTCGATGGTCTCGTCGGGTTCGATCTTGAAGCGGACCGTATAGGCGTCGCCACGGGCCAGACGGGCGGCCACCTCGTCGGCCGGCAAGGTGAGCGAGTTGACCATCTCGCCGCGGGTGCGTGCATCGTATTGGAAATTGGGCGACTGGGTATGCTTCTCTTCCAACTCGGCAGGGGTATCGAAAGCATAGTAAGCCTTGCCCTTGGCGATCAACTCATCGACATAGCGCTTGTAGATGGCACGCCGCTCCGACTGCCGATAGGGGCCGTACTGGCCTCCGAAGCTCACGCCCTCGTCGAATTTGATGCCCAGCCATGTGAGGCTCTCGATGATGTAGCTTTCGGCGCCCGGCACAAAGCGCTTGCTGTCGGTATCTTCGATGCGGAGGATCATGTCTCCGCCCATATTTTTGGCAAACAGATAATTATACAGAGCCGTACGCACACCGCCGATATGCAGCGGGCCGGTCGGACTGGGCGCAAAACGCACCCGAACACGGGTAGAATCAGCCATAAACTTCTAATTTTTAGTAGGGAGTACAAAAGTACTATTTTTTATTCGTACTTTTATCGGCCCAACCAAAAACACCATAGACTATGGCCAAAAAGGGATTTATCAACACGACTTCCACCATATTCAAGGTGCTGCTCTTTGTCATCGCGGCAGCCATCATCATCTACGCCCTGCCCCGCGAGGGACATTTCCGCTATCAGTTCCAGGAGGGCAAGCCCTGGCGCTACGGCCTGCTGACGGCCCCCTACAGCTTCTCCATCTACAAGACCGATGCCGCCTACCAGGCCGAGAAGGACAGTGTGCTGAAGACCTTCCGCCCCTACCTGCAGAAGAATCCGCTGGTACTGTCGCAAATGCTCGAGCGGCTCGAGAACGACTACCACAACTACTTGCGGGCCACTGTGCCGAGCTATTACCTGGCCTACCTGACCGACCAGCTCAGCCTCATGTACCAGGCAGGCATTGTCCCGGCCGAGTTGATGGGGCGGTTTGAGAAAGAGAAGGTCAAAGGCGTGGTGATGGTTACCGACAAAGTGGGCGAGCCGCGCGACATAGAGGCGCTGTTCACCGCCAAGCGGGCCTATTCCGCTCTGCTCAGCAACCTGCCCGACAACATCGACGAGAACATCCTGGTGCGCAACTGCCATATCGAGAACTACCTGACCGAAAACTGCTCGTACGATGAAGCCGCCTCGAACCGCATCCGCGAAGACCTGCTGGCCGGGGTGTCCCAGACCTACGGCATGGTGCAGCGGGGCGAGCGCATCATCGACCAGGGAGAGATCATCAACCACGAGACCTATCTCAAACTGCTGTCCTTCAAGCGCCATTCCGAAGAACGCAACGACCGGGCCGGCTCGCAGAACGTACTCATCGGCCAGGGATTCTGGGTTTGCATCCTGCTGTCGTTGCTGGCCATTTTCCTCCTCAGGATCAGTCCCGAGATAATCAAGCACAGCCACAACATCCTGTTCATCCTCATCCTGATTGTCATTATGGTGGTGCTCAGTGCATTGGTGGTTCGTAACAACGCTCTGCTAAACATCTACATGGTGCCCTTCGCCATCATCCCGGTGCTCATATGCACCTTCTTCGACTCGCGGACGGCCTTCTTCGCCTTTGTCATCACCGTGCTCATCTGTGCTCCGATAGCCCCCTTCCCCTTCGAGTTCCTGATGCTGCAGCTGCCCGTGGGCATGGCCACCTTCCTGTCGCTCAAGCGGCTCACCCAGCGCTCTCAGCTCATCCTTTGCATTGTCTGGACATTCATCGTCTATTCGATCACCTATACGGGGCTGGCCCTGCTGCAGGAAGGCAGTCTGATGGTACAGTGGAAAATGTATGTCTATTTCGCCGTCAATGCCCTGCTGATGCTGTCGGCCTATCTGCTCATCTATGTTTGCGAAGGCCTGTTCGGCTACACATCGGATGTCACCCTCATGGAGCTGGCCAACATCAACACGCCCCTGCTGCGGCAGTTCTCGGAAAACTGCCCCGGCTCGTTCCAGCACTCGCTGCAAGTGTCCAACCTGGCTTCGGCGGCCGCCACGGCCATCGGCGCCAATGCCCAGTTGGTGCGTACCGGCGCCCTGTACCACGACATCGGCAAGATGGCCCAGCCCTCGTTCTACACCGAGAACCAGCTGGATGGTGTCAACCCCCTGGTGAACATGCCCATCGAGGAGGCCGCCAAGATCATCACCGACCATGTGCCCAACGGCCTGAAAATTGCCGGCCAGCACCGCCTGCCCAAGATCATCAAGGATTTCATCGCCACCCATCACGGCAGCGGCCCGGCCCGCTATTTCTACACGCTGTTCAAAAACGGGCATCCCGATGAGCCTGTGCCCGCCTCGTTCTTCTACCCGGGACCCAATCCCTTCTCGCGCGAGACAGCCATCCTGATGATGGCCGACACGGTCGAAGCCGCCTCCCGCAGCATGAAGCACTACGACGAGCAGAGTCTCTCCGACCTGGTGGACAACCTCATCGACCGCCAGGTGGCCGACGGCTCCTACAAGAGCGTTCCCATCACCTTCCTGGAATTGGAGACCGTCAAGAATGTCCTCAAGGAAAAGTTGCAGAGCATCTACCACGCCCGCATCGTCTATCCTTCCGAAAAGAAATAACCAAAAACCCGAATAATGAAAAAACTGTATCTCATGACCCTGACGGTCGCACTGTCGGCAGTGCTTTGCTCCTGCGGCAGCAGTGCCGTCGGCAGCGAGCCGAACGGCGGCGACCCCAAAAACGAAGAAGACAATCCCTACAAGGCCTTGGAACTGACCGGCCGGTCGGTGGACTTTGTCCGGCAAGGCGACGCTTTTTCCTTTGGTTTTCTCGACCGGGTAAACGCCGCGACCCAGGAAGACTACATCATCTCTCCCCTGAGCATGCAGTTCCTGCTGGGAATGTTACTCGACGGGGCACGGGGCGAGACGGCGGCCCAGATCTGCAATGTGCTGGGCTACGGCGCCGACGAGACGGCCTCCGTCAACGAATACTGCCTGTCGATGATCGGACAACTGCCCGCCATGGACAAGAAAACACAACTGTCCATTGCCGGCGCCATCTTCGTGGACGACGGCTATCCCTTGCTCGACAGCTACAAATCGGATGTGGCCCGGTATTACAAGGCCACGGTCTCCAATCTCGACTTTGCCAACGGCGCCATCGCCCTCAAAAAAATCAACGGCTGGTGCGCCGAACAGACCAATGGCATGATTCCCAAGATCCTGGACGAGGTCACGCCCGACATGCTGGCCTATCTCCTCAATGCGGTGTATTTCAAGAGCCAGTGGCAGAAAAAATTTGACAAGAGATTCAGCGCCGACGAAAAATTCACCACCGAGGCGGGAGCCATGCTCCAAGTCAAGATGATGAAACAAAAGTCGGAATACAGCTACCACGAAAACGATCTCTGGCAGGCTGTCAGGCTGCCCTACGGCAACGGCGCGTTCTCGATGACTGTGCTTTTGCCCAAGGCCGGGCACCAAGTGGCCGACATCACCGCCGCCCTCAAAGGCGGCGATGCCCAGTCCCTCGGTCGTGGCCATATTTGCGAGGTGGACCTCTGGCTGCCCAAGTTCGAGAGTGATTTCCACATCAACCTCAACAAGCTGCTTTCAGAGATGGGCATGCCCCTGTCCTTTTCCCGCGAAGCAGACTTCAAGGCCATGTCCGAATATGCCATGTGCTTGAGTTTCGTGCAGCAGGATGCCGCCATCAAGGTGGACGAAGAAGGCACTGAGGCGGCCGCCGTCTCCAGCGCAGGGATGCTGAAAGCCACCTCGGTCGGTCCGCAAAAGGAAATCATTTTCCACGCCGACCATCCCTTCCTGTATCTCATTACGGAATCAAGTACCGGGGCCGTGCTCTTTGCCGGCCGGTATAGCGGCGGAAAATAAGCCCTCGGGGGTCGTTTATTTTCCGGCCACACAGGCGGCGACAACATCCTTCAAGTGCTGGCCGCGCAAGTCGCGCTCGACGATGGTCCCGTCGGGAGCAAACAAGATGATTTGAGGGATGCTCTGGATGCCGTAAAGCGCAGTCGGAATGTGCTGGGCATCGATAATCTGGTTCCAGACTATACCCAATTCCTTGGCAGCCTGCAAACTGGCATCACGATTGTCCCATACGGCAACGCTCAATACGTCGAATTTCTTGCCATGAAAAAGTTGGTAGACATCGGCTATGACGGGAATCTCACGCCGACAGGGACCGCACCAGCTGGCCCAGAAATCGACCAAAATGTACTTGCCCTTGCCGACATAGTCGGAAAGCTTCGCCTCACTGCCGTCCAAGTTGCCGCCGGGGATAGTGAAATCGGAAAACATGTGGCCGGCCGAGGTGGCACGGATGACATCGAAAAGAGTCTTGTTCTGGGCAATGGGGGGATACTGTCTGATGTCCTCGGGCAGGGCTGCCATCAGACGGTCATAATCTTCCAGCGAAGGACTGACATTGGCCAGATAGAAGACTGCCATGAAAGATACCACTTCCTTGCCTTGATTGTTTTCGAGCGCTTCCATCATACAGGCCGACGATCGCTGATTCCATTCCTTCATGGTCTGTGACTCCTCGGAAATCTTCTCCTGACGAGCCACAAAAGCGGCAATGGAGTCATTCATGGGTGTTCCTGCCGCGGTGATGTCGTCACTTTTGATGATGATGCGCCCCTTTTCGAGAATCAGCAGATGACTCATCCGCTGGCCCACATTCAGCTGGCAAAGCGCATGCTCGTCACTGTGTCCACGTAGCGTATAGCGGTCCTGACGGACAATGGTGGAATCGATCAATTCATTTTCAAGGCTCATCAGATAGACCGTCTCACCGTTCGAGGAAGAATCGGGCAAAGAGCCTTCGATCCGGTAGTTGAAACCTGTTTTGGGTTGGCACGACACCAGCAGCAATGCCAGGGTCAGCAAAGGGAAAAAAACCTTCTTCATCTAAGCAGGAATTATTGTTTGTGCAAAAGATTCATGAATTCTTCACGGGTCTTGGCCTGATTGAAGGCCCCCGTGAAATCGGAAGTGACCGTGATGGAGTTCTGCTTCTCGACACCGCGCATCTGCATGCAAAGATGCTGGGCCTCGATGACGACCATCACACCCAGGGGATGGAGGGTGTTCTGGATGCACTCCTTGATCTGGGTGGTCATGCGCTCCTGGATCTGCAGCCGCTTGGCAAAGATGTCCACCACCCGGGCGATTTTGCTCAGGCCGGTGATGTGCTGGTCGGGGATATAGGCCACATGGGCCTTGCCGTAGAAGGGCAGCATGTGGTGTTCGCACATGGAATAGAAATCGATGTCCTTGACGATGACCATCTGACGGTATTCCTCATGAAACATGGCCGAACGCAGCACAGCCTCCGGATCCATCCGGTAGCCGTAGGTGAGGAACTGCATGGCCTTGGCCACCCGTTGGGGGGTCTTGACAAGCCCTTCACGTTCGGGATCCTCACCCAGCAGGGAAAGGATGGCCCGATAGTGCTCGGCCAGTTTTTCCTGGGCCTCGTTGTTCTCGGTGGCAAGAACCAGTTGTTTGTCGATCATAGGGCAATGTTGATTTTTTCGCGGACTATGGACATTTCCCGGCCATAGACAAAAGTCTTGCGCAGGCGCAGCAACATCTCGTAGGCCTCCTCATAGGTGAGGAAATCGCCGACACGCAAGCGCCAGAAAGGCGCCGAATAGCGCACATAGGTGGTCAGTTCGGGCACTACGGCCTTGACGGCGGCCTCCTTCTGGAAAGCCTCGGTCTTGGAGGCAGCGTGGCTGTTGCCCGAAAAAATCTGGATACGATAGCCTGTCAACTGGAGATAACGCCGTCCTTCGACCACCTGCACATTGGCGGGCACATTCACTCCGGGATTGCCCAGCCGTTCGAGCAAACGCGCATCTTGTTCGATACGGACCACGCCCTCGCCCTCTTCGTAAGAGAGCAATTGCTCGAGGAAGGCGTTTTGCGGGCCTTGGGATTCCTGCGAATCGAAATCCATGAAAAAGGCGTTCTGCGCCCTGCCGGCCAGGACGGCCGTCACAAGCAGACAGACAAGGATTGGTTTGATGTTCATAGTAAAAACTGAAGGCAGGCCCTTCTCTCCCCGACAGGACAGAAAGAGCCTGCTTTTAATCGGTTTTCGATCAATATCAGAGGGTGGCCAGCACTTCGTTGGTCTTGCGGACGGCGGCGGCACTCTTCTCAAACAGAGCCTTTTCCTCGTCGTTCAGCTTGAAGTCGATGACTTCTTCCCAACCCTTGCGTCCGATGCGTACCGGCACGCCGATGCAAATGTCCTTCTGGCCGTATTCGCCTTCGAGATAGACGCAGCAGGGGATGACACGCTTCTGGTCGTGCAGGATGGTCTCGACCACATAGGCTGCAGCGGCACCGGGAGCATACCAGGCGGAGGTGCCCAGCATCTTGGTGAGGGTGGCACCGCCCACCATGGTGTCGGCCACCACCTTGTCGAGGGCTTCGCGGCTCAGCAGCTGGCTGACAGGAATGCCTTTGTAGGTGGCGAAACGGGTCAGGGGGATCATGGTCGTGTCGCCATGACCACCGATAACGGTGGCTTCGATGTCATTGAGGTTGACATCGCCCAGGGCCATCGACAGATAGGTTTTGAAACGCGAGCTGTCCAAGGCGCCGCCCATGCCGATGACGCGGTTTTTGGGCAGGCCGGTCGATTTGACGGTCAGGTAGGTCATCGTGTCCATCGGGTTGCTGATGACCACCAGGATGGCGTTGGGGGAGTATTTCAGCACACTGGTGACAACGCTCTTGACAATGCCGGCGTTCACACCGATGAGTTCCTCGCGGGTCATACCCGGTTTGCGCGGAATACCGGAAGTGATCACCACGACATCCGAATCGGCCGTCTTGGCATAATCGTTGGTCGTACCGACGATCTTGGTATCCATGCTCAACATGCAGGAAGCCTGTTTCATATCCAGGGCCTTGCCCTCGGGAATACCTTCCTTGATATCCAGCAGAACGACCTCGTCGGCCACTTCATTACGAGCTATCACATCGGCTGCCGTTGCACCGACATTGCCGACTCCAATCACTGTTACTTTTGACATAATGCTTATGATTTGATTATTAGACGATTCTATTTTTCCCTATTGGGGTAGCAAATATAACATATAGAAGATGTTTCTCCAAAAATTATTTTCCCTCGCGGACCAAGTCCTCGTACATCATCGAAGCCCAGATAAAAGGCCCGATTGCCTTGCTGTCGTTTTCGATGATCTGCGTCTCGTTGACATAATAGTCGAACTTGCCGCTGCGACGCGCCGCCCCGCCCAAGCCGGCACCGGCACAGCAGTCCGTGATCGAGAGGGTCCCGTCGGGATTCTCCCGGACAAAACACTTGACAAAGTTGCGGTACCAGTCCTTGGCCAGGAAGGTGTACTTCTCGGAGAGAATGCCCGTCCTGACGCATTTCAACAGGGCATAGACAAACATGATCGAGCCGGTCGATTCCAGATAATTGCCCTGGCGGCGCGGGCAGTCGAGCACCTGATACCACATTTTCGTACCGTGGTCGGCGTAGTCGGGCAGCACATAGAGGATGTCCTTCAGGATGTCGGCCACCGAATCGCGGCCGGCCCCCTGGGGCAGATAGTCGAGTACGTCGCAAAGGGCCATGACATACCAGCCCAGGCCGCGGCCCCAGCAATGGGCCGACTGGCCGGTGATGGAATCGGCCCAGAACATTTCGCGGCTTTCGTCCCAGCCGTGACGGTAGAGACGGGAGGCGGGGTCGTAGGTGTGCTTGGCCACGGTCACTATCTGGTGGACAATGTCGTCGTAACAAGCCTGCTGTTGATCCGAGGGCACAAAGCAGGAAGTGTAGCGGGCATAGAACGGCTCGCCCATGTACAGGCCGTCGAGCCACATCTGCCAGGGATACACCTGCTTGTGCCAGAAGCCTCCGTCCGATGTGCGCGGCTGTTGCTGCAGCTGCCCGAACAGCGTGTTCATGGCCAGGCGGTATTTCTTGTCGCCGGTCTTTTCCCAGAAATCAAACAGCAGACGACCGGGGCAGATATGATCCAGATTGAAGTTGGCCAGCTTGTAGGTCCTGATCTCGCCCTCCGGCCCGATCATGGAATCGACAAACTGCTGCACATAGTGCCAGTAGCAACTGTCGCCGGTGCTGCGGTGGAGATCCAGCAACGAGAGCAATTCGATGCTGGAGGTGTAGTTCCATTTGTAGCGGCCCTGCATGTTGTCCAGGGTAGTGGCATCGGGGTGGCGCTGCAACTCGCTCTGGGCCATCCATACTGAAAGCGGCTGTGAAGGCCGGCCCCAAAGAGGGACCTTTTTCGGTTGGCAGGCAGCCAGCAGCAGGCAGGCGGCCAACAGGAAGAATACCGTTCTTTTCATGCGCTTGGATCTTTGATTATTCCATACGTTTCAGACAGCAGGCCAGGCTTTCCTTCCAGTCGGGGATCTGCAGGCCGTAGGTCATTTTTATCTTGGTCTTGTCCAGGATGCTGTAGGCCGGACGCATGGCCGCCGTGGGATATTCGGCCGTCGAAACCGGGGTGACGGAGACCTGGATGCCGGCCTGGCGATGGATTTCCCGGGTGAACTCATACCACGAACAGCTGCCCTCGTCGGTAAAATGATAGATGCCAGGGGCGTATTTCCCGTCTTCGGCCGAGACGATTATGGCCATCAGGGCGGCAGCCAGGTCGGCGGCATAGGTGGGCGTACCCACCTGGTCGCTCACGACGCGCAAGTCGCGGCCTTCCCGCCCCAGCCGGAGCATGGTCTTGACAAAGTTGTTGCCGAAGGGCGAATACAACCAGGCCGTGCGCAGGATCACCGCATCGGGGCAATGCTTGAGCAGCACTTCCTCCCCGGCCAGCTTACTCTGTCCATAGACCGAGACCGGGCCTGTTGCGTCGGTCTCGAGATAGGGGCGTCCCAGGCCCTTTCCGTCGAAGACATAATCGGTGGAAACATGCAGGCAGCGGCAACCGCACAAGGCAGCCGGCTTGGCCAGGTTTTCCACGGCGTCGCGATTCACCCGCCAGCAAAGGGCCACATCGCTTTCGGCCTTGTCCACGGCCGTATAGGCGGCGCAATTGATCAGATAGTCGGGGCGCAAGGCCTCGATAAAGCCGGCCACTGCGTGGGGCTCGCAGAGATCCAGTTCCTGGATGTCGGCAAACTCGAAGCGGAAGGCGGGGTACCGCGGCGCCAACCCTCTGAGCTCGTTGCCCAACTGACCGTTGGCTCCGGTGACCAATATCGTTTTCTTTTCCATATTAATTCCTTATTTTTGCCGTTGCATTCCGTCCGCCCCTACCTTGGGCCAGGGGCTTGCCGGGGGCAGGCCTGCCGGGTGCGAAACAACTGACAAATATAGGGAAATCATGAGATTCTTCACCATAGAGAGCGGATTTTTTTCTACCGACGGAGGCGCCATGTTCGGGGTTATGTCGCGCAAAGTCTGGAGCAGCAAATACCCCGTCGATGAAGAGAACCGCTGCCCGCTGGCCATGCGTTGCCTGCTGGTGGATTTCGGCGGGCGGAAAGTGCTTTTCGACACCGGAGTGGGACTGAAACCCATCGGCATGACCTACTACCGCTTCCACGACCTGGTGGATATCGAAAAGGCTCTCGAGGCCCAAGGCTACCGCGCCGAGGACATCACCGATGTGGTGCTGAGCCACCTGCATTTCGACCATTGCGGCGGTTGCACCAAGCTGTCGGCCGACGGCCGGGTGGTGACGACCTTCCCCCGCGCCCGTCACTGGACCACAGAGGGGCAATGGGAGAACTCGCTCCATCCCAAATTCTGGGAAAGCGACGCCTATTTGACAGAGAACATGCAGGCCGTCCGCGAAGCCGGACTGTTGCAACTGCTCCGCCCCGAAGACGAACCCGAAAACGGATTCGAGCTGTTTCCCGGACTGCGGCTTCGCATCGCCCAGGGACATACCTGCGACCAACTCGTCTCCTTTATCGAGACCCCGCAGGGCAACCTGTGCTTTTCGGGCGACGTCATCCCCATGTGCCTGCACATCAGCCAGGGCTGCATCGCCGCCATCGACAACCATGCCCTGGAGTCGGCCGAAGAAAAAATGAGGATCCTCCAGCAGGCCGCCGCGACCGACAGCCGCCTGGTCTTCTACCACGACGCCTGCACGGCCTCCGCCACGCTCCGGCAACAAAACGGCCACATCTCGGCCGCTGTGCGCTTCCCCTCCGAAGCAAAATGAAAACCGGCCGTCCGCCTTGCGACGACGCCGGTCCGATCCAGTTCCGATAAAAAAAACGCCCGGTCACTTGTGGATCAGGCGTCTGTAGATGCAATTGCCGTTGTTGCAGATGGCACAGCCGTATTCCCGTTTTTTCACTTTCTCCCCGATGCCGATGATGCCGCTGACGGATTTGATGGGAGCCATCAGGCAGGACTCGCTCAAAGTGACCGGCGTGGGCTGCCCTTCCATGAGGGCGAACAGGTTTTTCTGGTCGGCCAGGGGCCAGTTGCAATAACCCGGACTGTAACGGTTGGAGATATGCAGGCCGCGCGCTTCCATTTCCCGGCTCAACGACTCCTGGATCCGGTCCATGGCGTTCTCCACCGAGCAGGAGCCCATCGCATCGACGATGTAGGCCTCCAGGATTTCGTCCCGCTCGTTGCAGGCGCGCGATTCCTCGGTAAAATAGAAACCCGCCGTACACAGGAAAAGAGCCGCCAGCTCACTGTCCCTCAAATAGCCGCAAACCTGCGGACGGGGAGCCAGGGAGCCTTCCTCAAACGTCACCACGCCCCCTCTGATATCCAATTGCCTGACAGGAAAGAAACGATAACAGCCGACCGCCTGCAAGCCCAGGGAGCGAATCTCCTGCAGCTTGGCATCGGCAAACTGCCAGGCCGGATGCTGCTCATCGTCGAGATGCAGGAATCCGGCCAACTGTTCCATGGTCGGCAGCACCTCCGCAAGCGGGAATCCGTATGTCCTGTATCCTGTCTCCACGTCTATTTGTTGGCGTTGAATTCCGCCACAGCCTCAAAGAAGGCGGCGATATTTTCATGCGGAACCTGCGGCGGCAGGTCGCAACCCGACGACACCACAAAATTGGCATGACCGGCCATTTTCCGCAAAAGCTTGGCCGTGACTTGCCTCACCTCTTCGGACGAAGCTTGTTTGAAAACCGTGACAGGATCGATGTTGCCCATGACGATGACATTTTCGGGCACATCGGCAATGATCTGGCTCATGTCGGCCTTGTTGCCGAAATGCAGGGCCCGGGCGCCGCTCCGCACCATCGAGTTGGTGCAATGTCCCGTGTTGCCGCAGTTGTGCAGTATCACCGTGAAACTGTCGTCCTGGACGGCGGCTACAACCTGCTTGACATACTCGGTCGAAAACAACAGGGCGTCGTTGTCGGACAACAGCCCGGCAGCCGGCTCGGCCATCACCACTCCGTCGGAGCCGGCCTTCTTCATGGCCTGGCAGTAGGCGGTGATGAACTGGGTGCACTTGTCTAGCAACAGGTTGATGGTATCCGGCTCGATATAGATGGCCGTCATGATTTCGCTCATGTCGAACAGGCGGCCGGCCAGCGAGAAGGGTCCGATACAACCACCGAAAACCGGACGGTCCTTGACAAACTGGGCGCAAAGACGGTTGGCCAGCAGGTACTGGGGCACACGTCCGGCCGTCAGGTCGGGCACCTGGAGGGCGGCCACTTCGTCGTAATTGCTCACCAGGCGGCCCGACACAGTCGGAATCTCGTGCTCGGGCAGGTTGATGGGCGCGCCGAAGGCCTCCGCTTCGACCGTCAAATCCATGATGGTGCAGCAGGCCGCCGAAGGATACATCTCCTCCAGCTTCTTCACGGCCGTGAAATGTACCTCTCCGTCTGTGACGGCATCGCGTACGCTCTTGCCGATGTACTCGATGCCCGGATGGGTCATAATGGGGACAGCCGTCACCTTGGGCGACTGCAGCACCGCGTCAATCCATTTCTTCATTTTATGCGCACTCTTCGCGGAAGCGT
The DNA here is from genome assembly GCA_017958305.1 of Bacteroidales bacterium. Lineage (GTDB taxonomy): Bacteria > Bacteroidota > Bacteroidia > Bacteroidales > UBA1402 > UBA1757. The sequence continues at coordinate 18,944 of JAGDCW010000139.1, forward strand.
TCCAATGCTTCCACATCTTCCTGCGGATTGCCTGCATAGGCATCCGCTCCGATGGATGCGGCGAAATCGGCCGATACCGGAGCACCGCCGACGATGATCTTCGTTTTGGGATTCACCTCACGGATGGCATCGATGATGGTCTTCATGTTGGGCATGGTGGTGGTCAGCAGGGCCGACATGCCGACATAGGCATCGGGGTGCTGCTTGATGCTTTCCACGAATTTGTCCGGGCCGACATCGACACCCAGGTCGATGACATCCCAGCCGGCGCCCTCGACCATCATGCACACCAGGTTCTTGCCGATATCGTGCAAGTCACCGTTGACCGTGCCCATGATAAAAGTACCCTTGCGCTTGATCTCACCGGAAGAAAAATACGGCTTGATATACACCAGGGCGGCATTCATCGCCTTGGCCGACAAAAGCATCTGGGGAACGAAGATCTTGTTTTCGGAAAACTTCTGGCCCACCTTGGTCATGGCCGGAATCAGGGCCGTATCCATGATTTCGGAAGGGGAGAATCCTTCTGCCAGGGCTTTCTGTGTGTATTCGGAGGCTCCGTCCTGACCCTTCATCTGAGGGGGATAGGGGGAAGCGGCATTGATCTTGCCGAATTCGACACATTCGAACAGTTTGTCTAAAATCTCACTCATGGTGGTTGTTAATATTGGTTGGTGATAGAGTTATTGTTCCGCATTCACTGCTTCCTCTGCCTTATAGGCCTGTCCGTTGCGGGGCAGGAAAAGCTGCAGCATCAGCCAGGCGACGAGATAGGCCAGGCCGGCTGTGAGGAAGACGACGAAATAGCTGCCCGTGATCTCCAGGATATTGCCCACGAAGGAAGCGGCCAGCACACCGCCCACCGAGCCGCAGAAACCGGCCAGCGAGGTCAGCGTGGCGACCAGGTTCTTGGGATAATAGTCTGATACCAGGGTGTAGATGTTGGAGGCCCAGCCCTGGTGGGCAAAAGTGGCCAGGCTGATCAGGGCGATGGCGACGACAATCGACTTGGACTGCGGCAGGATGACGACCGGTACGACCAGCAGGGCGCAGACCAGCATGGCCGCCTTGCGCGAGAAGGCCACCGGACGGCCCAGCTTGATGAGCCACGACGAGAGACCGCCGCCGGCGATGCCGCCGAAGGCTGCAAAGGTATAGATGATGATCAGCGCCCACTGCATGTGCTGCAGATCGACGCCTTGGGTCTTGTTCAAAAAGTCGGGGGCCCAGAACAGGAAGAACCACCACACCCAGTCACAGACAAAACGGGCCAGGCAGATACCGATGGTGCCCTTGAACTTGAGCAGCTGTCCCCAGGCCACCTTTTCTTTTTTGGTCTCGACCTCGACACCATCCTGATTGATGTAGTCGAATTCCGACTGTTTCAGCTTGGGCGACTGTTTGGGCAGTTTGTACATCGGCAACCAGAAGAACATCCAGATGAAACCCAGCAAGCCGGTGATGATGAAGGCCCACTGCCAACCCCACTTGAGCGTGACGCCCGTCACAATGAGGGGAGCCACGACGGCGCCGATGTTGCTGCCGGAATTGAAAATACCGGTGGCCAGCGCCCTTTCCTTCTTGGGGAACCATTCTGCCGTCGCCTTCACGGCCGAGGGGAAGTTGCCCGATTCGCCCAGGCCCAGGAAGAAACGGGCCATTCCGAAACCGAAGGCATTGCGGGCGGCCGCATGGAAGCAGCCGGCCAGGCTCCAGATGGCGATGGAGACGGCATAGGTGACGCGGGTGCCGTACTTGTCGATCAGGCGGCCGACAAAGAGCAGACCCAGCGCATAGGCGGCCTGGAAGGCCGAAACGATATAGCCGTAACCGGCTTCCGAAATCATCAGGTCGTCGGCGATGAAGGGCTTGAGCATGCCCAGCACCTGACGGTCGATGTAGTTGATGGTAGTGGCGAAAAACAGCAAGGCAACCACCCGCCAACGGTAATTGCCCACTTTAAGACTGGTTACTGACATATCTCATGAATTCTATCGTACACATAAGCCTGCTCCTCGGGGGTCTTGCAATAAGTCACCACAATGAGCTTCATCCCGGGCTTCCAAAGTTCACGCACCTTGCTCTCGACCAGTTCGGGATCGCCCACGATGCGGGTGTTGAGCACCACGCCTGTGGAGGCAAAGGTGTCGGCGTAGCCTTCCGTGGGATTGGCGCCCGGGTCGGTGGCCAGGGAAAAAGCGCCGTCGGCCATCCGGAGATTGGGGATGCCGGCAATCACTTCCTTCTTGTCCGACCAATTGCCGCAGGAATGGAACACCGTGCCGCCGAAAGCATCGCCGGCCTTGGTCATGGCCGGGACAGCCAGATCCAGGTACATGTCGGCAGGGAGCATGGTCACACTGTCGTCGCTCAGGCCCAGGCCGTCGAAAGCGCGGCACGACGAGAAGCCGTGTCCGGGCTTGACCAGGGCGTCGCCGATGAGCTGTTGCTGGAGGCGGGTATAGTCGATGATGAGGTCGGCCGTGCGGTCCATGGCAGCCTTGACCGTGTCGGGATCCAGACAGAAATCCATGTAGAACTGGCTGGTGTCTATGATATTGCTCAGGGTGTTGAGCGGCGATTGCAAATCACAGAAGGAGAGAGGCAGACGTCCCCCCGTCTTGTCGAGCATATACTCGATCATCTCCAGGTTGTGCCGGCCCACCGGCGTCTCGGCCACCGGGCGGAAGGGAGCCGCCAACAGGTCGGCCGTCGAGGCGAACTTGCCCTCGATGGCAGGAGCCTGCCCGGGAGCCCAGACATAGTCCACCCCATAAGCCGTGGCAATCACACCCAGTCCGTACCAAGGCTCCAGGAAATTGGGCACATCGGCCTTGAACTTCATGCTTTCCTTGAGGGCCCCCAGCTGCCAGGCCAGCGAAGCCTGCATGTCGCGGCTGCCCGAGGAGAACACTTCGGCCACGCGCATACGGCGATAGACCAGCACGCCGGACTCGCCTTGCCAGAACCGGGCACAACGCTCGTTGAGAGGAGCTTCGTAAGACGCATATTCCTCTATGTCAAACTTTTCCGGGCTGATGGGCGTCACCGCTGTCGCCTGGGAATCCCTCAGTTTGTTGTCAAAAACGTCTTTCATCATATTGTAATCAGCCGCCATTGGGCGGAAATTGGCTTGCAATGATAGCGGAATCTTCCGAATTATGCAATAATATGTCCTCTATTAACAGATGTTTTATAAACAAAGCAATCCCTGCCTAAGCCCATCCTCTTGCCTCTTTTCCATCCTTTCCAGTTTTTCGACAAAATGTTTGGAGACCTCGGAGTTTTTTCGGTACTTTGTGAGGTAGTTGCCCAAAGGGGCGATTGCCGTCCGACTTGCCACATATACAACATTAAAACCATACGAACTATGATCATCATCGGAGAAAAAATCAACGGAGCCATTCCTTCCGTCGCCAAGGCCATAGAGGAAAAGAACGCCGACTGGATCCGCAACCTGGCCAGGATCCAGAGTGAAGCGGGAGCCAACTATCTTGATGTCTGCTCTGCCGTAGTGGGCAAAGACGTCGAAACCCTGAAATGGCTTATCGACCTGGTGCAGGAGGTTTGCGACACCCCCATCTGCATCGACAGTCCCAACCCGCATTCCATCGTGGAGGCCATCAAGTTCTGCAACAAGCCCGGACTGATCAACTCGGTCTCGCTCGAAGGCGACAAAATCGACACGGTCTTCCCGGTGATCGCAGACACGGAGTGGGAGGTCATCGCGCTGTTGAGCGGCAAGGACAGACTCTCCGAAGATGTCGATGTCAGAATTGACGCCCTGGAACAGGTCATGCAGAAAGCCAGGGAATACCACATCGACGAATCGAGGATACACATCGATCCCCTGGTCTTCTCCATGGGTGCCATTCCCTCGTCCTACTCGGGCTATGCCACCGTGGCGAAATACACCAAAGAGCACTATCCCAATGTCCATATCACCAGTGGCTTGTCCAATGTGTCCTATGGCCTGCCCTCGAGAAAGACCATCAACCAGGCCTTCCTGATCCTTGCCATGCAGGCAGGCATGGACTGCGCCATCATCGACCCGACCAGCCGGGACATGATCGGCTCGATCTATGCAACGGAAGCGCTGCTCGAAATAGACGAATACTGCATCGGATACATAGGAGCCTACGATGAAGGCCGTTTCGGTGTGAAGAAAGCTTGACAAAAGAATCGCTATGAATATTCTGGTTTGCGTAAAACAGGTCCCCGACACAACAGAAATAAGGATAGACCCTGTTAAGAAAGTTCTCATCAGGGAGGGCGTTCCCAGCGTCGTCAACCCCTTTGACGGCTATGCCCTGGAAGCAGCCGCCCGAATCAAAGACAAAAACCCCGACACCAGGATCACCGTCCTGTGCATGGGGCCGATGCAGGCGCAGGACGCCCTTCGGGAATGCCTTTCCATTGCCGCCGACAAGGCATATCTGGTGTCGGGAAGAGGTTTTGGCGGTTCGGACACCCTGGCCACCAGCCACATCCTGTCCCAGGCCATCAAGAAACTCGAAGAGAAGGAAGGCCGGTTCGACGCCATCTTCTGCGGCAAGCAGGCCATTGACGGCGACACGGCGCAGGTAGGCCCCGAAATCGCCGAACATCTGCACCTCACCCAGGTCACCTATGGACTGGAAGCGTTTGCAGACGGAGCCTTTCTGAAAATCAAGAAAGAGACGGAGGCCGGATATGAAATCATACAGGCCAAGATGCCCTGTCTGGTCACCTTCACCAAGCCTTCCTGGCACCTGAGATACCCGACCATCCAGCGGAAGCTCGCTGCCGACAAGGCGGAAATCACCATCCTCACGGAAGAGGATTTCCCCGACATCGACAAATCGAGGATAGGCTTGGCCGGATCTCCCACGAGGGTCAAGAAAACCTTTGTCCCGTCCAAGCAGAAGGAAGGGGTCAAGATAGAGGAAGACTCCGCAGACAAGACGGCAAGGAAACTGATGGAATTACTGGAAAAGAAGGGCATATCACTATAAGGAGGAAAGACTGTGGAAGCAAAGACAAAAGACCTGTGGGTCTATATTGAAACCGGAAAAGACGGCAGTGCACGCAGTGTCGGAATAGAGTTGCTGACCCCCGGACGGGAACTGGCAGACAAGCAGCAGGGCGCATTGGTCGCCGTAGTCATCGGCCATCAAGTGCAAGCCGCCGCAGAGGAAGCCTCCCGGCACGGAGCAGACAAAGTCATCGTGGTTGACAGCCCGGAATACAAAAACTTCACGACAGACGCCTATGCCAATGCCCTGTCGCTGCTCATCGAAAAATACGGTCCGGCCAGTGTGCTGATCGGAGCCACCCCCAACGGCAGGGACATGGGTCCCAGAGTCTCCTGCCGCCTGGGCACAGGACTCACCGCCGACTGCACCTCCCTGGACATCGACCAGGAAAACGGCAATGTCATCTGGACACGTCCCGCCTTCGGCGGCAACCTGATGGCCCAGATACAGTGTCCCGACCACCGTCCCCAGATGGGTACGGTCCGCCCCGGTGTATTCAGGAAAAGCGCAGCGACCGAGCCCAAAGCGGAGATCATCCGCGAAGAAATACATATCTCCCCCGAGCAGATCGGCACGAAAGTCCTTGAAGTCATTGAAGAACTCCAGGGAGAGCAGGTCGATCTGGAAGGCGCACAAATCATCGTCGCCGGCGGCCGCGGCGTAGGCGGCCCGGCAGGCTTCGCCCCCCTCAAGGAGCTGGCCGAAGCCTTGGGTGGCGTGGTCGGTGCCTCCAGGGCCACCGTCGATTCGGGCTGGATTCCCCACGCACACCAGGTGGGCCAGACAGGCAAGACTGTGAGCCCCAAACTATACATTGCCTGCGGCATTTCCGGAGCCATCCAGCATGTGGCCGGCATCGCCGGGGCAGAAGTGGTCGTCGCCATCAACAAGGACCCCAACGCCCCTATCTTCCAGATAGCCGATTACGGCATCGTGGGAGACCTGTTCGAAATCGTGCCTGCCATCACAAAGCAGATCCGCCGGAAAACGGCGAAAGTCCAGGACAAGCCGCTGACTCCTTCATGGGCCGACGATCCGCTCGCTTCGTGCCACATAGAAATGATTCCGCCCAAGCACGCCACCAAGAAGCTGGCGGAGGATCTGGCACTGTTCAAAGAGAAGATCGAGCGCTATATGGAGCACGGCTTCACAGCCTCCATCACAGACAATGCCATGGGCAACCTGGCCTTCCAGGCCACGGAAGTGATCGAGGCTTTGGGAGTCAAGGCCAAGCCCGACCAGGTATTGATCCACCTGAACACCTTCCATGAGAAGGCGGAACTGGACCGCATCCTCGAGACTGCCCGCCGACTGGGCATCAGGAATTTCCTCACTGTCACGGGAGACGGATCGGACAAGATGCACAAACTGCTTCCCGAAGAGCTTGAGGCAGACGATGTGACGGTGACCACCTCCGTCGAACTCATCAAGTACATCAGGAAGCACTATCCGGAGTTTGTCATTGGAGCGGCCTTCAATCCCTATGAGCCGGCCGAAGACGAATTTGCCAAACTCGACCGCAAACTCAAGGCGGGTGCCACCTATGTGATCACCCAGCCTGTGGTGGGAAGGAACGAACAGCTCGACAGACTGGTCAGGGATTATCCCGACCTGCCCGTCATCGTGGAGGTATGGATGTCCAAAAAACTGTACCTGCTTTCGGATGTATTTGGCAGACCCATTCCCGAGGACGAGCCCTACGATCCCATGCAGGCACTGGAAGACGTGAAGAAAGCCTATCCACGGTATGGCAACTATTTGGCCCTGCTCGGCTATAAAACCATGTATCCGGCCATAGAGGAAGCCTTCAACAAACAATAGACCAACCCGTTAATCATACCGACTATGACCCATAGAGAGCGCTTTTTTGCCACTGTCAGGCGCGAACCGGTGGACCGGCCGGCCTGCTGGCTGGGACTGCCTGTGCCTTCGGCACTGCCCAAGTTGTTCGAGTATTTCGGTGTCTCGTCTGTCGATGAACTCAAGCGGCTGATCGACGACGACGTCTATGCCATCCCTGTGCCCTACAACAATCCGCCCACCAACGATATCGGCTGTTCGCTGGCATTCGCCAAGAGCGGATTCGGCGGTGCCCAGGACGAGCGAACGCTCACCGCACCGGGATTCTTCGAAGACATGACCGACCCTGCCCTGGTCGAGACCTTCCCCTGGCCCAAGCCCGAGGAACACATCGACTTCGACAAGTGCCGCGAACTGGCCATGAAAGCCCCGGCCGACTGTGCCCGCATGGGCATCATGTGGGCCGCCCACTTCCAGGATGCCTGCTCGGCCTTCGGTATGGAAAACGCCCTGATGACCATGATGATCGCCCCGGAGATGTTCCAGGCCGTCATCGACCGCATCACCGATTTCTACATCGGCTGCGGTGAGATTTTCTACGAAGCCACCAAGGGCTATCTCGATGCCGTGCTCATCGGCAACGACTTCGGCAGCCAGAACGGACTGATGGTCGGCGCCGACGAACTGCGCCAATTCGTCTTCTCCGGCACCAAGCGGCTGGTCGACCAAGCCAAGAGCTACGGACTGGTGGTGGTCCACCATTCCTGCGGTTCGATCCATCCCATCATCAACGACCTCTTCGACCTGGGTATCGATGTGATCCATCCCATCCAGGCCCGGGCCAAGGACATGCAAGCCGAAAAACTGGCTGCCGATTTCCACCGCGGCTGCTTCTTCGGCGGCATCGACGCCCAGCATTTGCTGGTCAACGGCACGCCCGAGGAAGTCAAAGCCGATGTACGCCGGGTTCACAAGTCCTTCCCCACCGGCCGGATTTTCTCGCCCAGCCACGAAGCCATCCTGCCCGACATCAACCCGGCCAATGTCGAAGCATTGTTCCAGGCCGTTCACTCACTGTTATAAACCACCATCCCATATCCCTATGAAACGCTACGGACAAGTCATCGCGGTTCGCCCCGAAAAACTCGAAGAGTACAAACGCCTCCACGCCAACACCTGGCCCGGTGTGCTGAAGATGATCAAAGACTGCCATCTGCAGAACTACAGCATATATTATAAGGACGGCCTGCTGTTCAGCTATTACGAATATGTCGGCACCGACTACGAGGCCGACATGGCCAAGATGGCCGCCGATCCCGAGACCCAGCGCTGGTGGGACGTCTGCAAGCCCTGCCAGCAGCCTCTGCCCACCCGTGCCGAAGGCGAATGGTGGTCGGATATGCAAGAAGTGTTCCACTTAGACTGATACAGCCATGGCCAAGAATTCCATTTTCAAGAACGCGAAGGGGGTCAACTACCTGGTGCCCTTCCTGCTGATTGCCACTCTCTACCTGCTCTGGGGACTGGCCCACGGCATGCTCGACGTGCTCAACAAGCATTTCCAGGAAGCTTTCGACATGTCCAAGGCCCAGTCGGGCTTTGTGCAGTTCTCAGTCTATTTCGGCTATTTCATCATGTCACTGCCCGCCGGTGTCATCATGCGCCGGCTCGGCTATAAAAGAGGCCTGATCACCGGTCTGCTGGTATTTGCCTTCGGCGCCTTGCTCTTTATCCCGGCCTCGTTCATCAACTCGCCGCTGCCCTTCTTCGCCGCCCTGTTCATTCTGGCCTGCGGACTGTGCATCATCGAGAACGGAGCACATCCCTGCGCCACCGGCATGGGACCCGAAGAGTATTCCGAACAGCGCATCAATCTGGCGGCCGCCTTCAACGGAGTGGGCTGGATCGTCGGCCCGCTGCTGGGCACAGCCCTCATTCTGAACGGCACGGGCGGCAGCTTCGACCTGGCCAAGCCCTATATCATCGTGGCAGCCATCGTTTTGGTGGTGGCTCTGGTACTGGCCTTCATGCACCTGCCCGAAGCCGAGATGGCCGCCGATGCCCAGGAAAACGCCGTCCAGGCAGGCACCGACACCGGCTCGGTATGGAGCCACAAACTCTTTGTCTTCGCCCTGATTGCCCAGTTCCTGTATGTCGGCGCCCAGACAGGGGTCGGCAGTTTCTTCATCAACTATGCCGTCGAAGCCGACCCGACCATGAGCAACGAGACGGCCGGCTATCTGCTGGCCATCGGCTGCATGGGCATGTTTTTCGTAGGACGCTTGCTGAGCAGCCTGTTCATGAAGTGGATCCGGCCCTCTTATCTGCTGGGCTTGTTCGGCCTGCTGGGCACCTTGTGCATGGTGCTGGTACTGATGAAACTCGGACGTGCCTCCTTCATCGGCCTGTTCCTGAGCTACTTCTTCATGGCTCCGATGTTCCCGACCATCTTTGCCCTGGGGGTCAAAGGCATGGGAGCACAGACCAAACAGGCCTCGTCGCTGCTGGTGATGTGTATTGTAGGCGGTGCCGTCTTCCCCATCTGCATGGGACTGATTGGCAAGACCAACATGGCCCTGGGCTTCATCCTGCCGCTCGTGGCATTCGCTTTCATCGCCCTTTTCGGCCTGATGCACGCCCTGCAAGAAAAGAAATAAAACTCTTTTGTCTCCACACATAACAGCCATCCCCGAAAGCTTCATAGTCGAGGCTTTCGGGGATGATTGTTTCTTAAGACCGGCGATGTCCTTTACTTCTTGTTGTTTTCAACCCAGCGGCGGGCGTTGACAAAAGCTTCGATCCAAGGCGTCACCTCGTCGCTGTGCAGACGGTCTTCGGGATAATGAGCCCACTGCCAGGGGAAGACGGCTCTCTCCAGGTGCGGCATCATGGCCAGGTGACGGCCATCGGCCGAGCACATGCCGGCGCAGGCGTAATCCGAACCGTTGGGGTTGGCCGGATAGGCGTCGTAGTTGTACTTGGCAATGATCTGGTACTTGCTCTCGTCGTAAGGCAGGCTGAACTTGCCTTCGCCATGGGCCACCCAGATACCCAGCTTGCTGCCCGACAAGGAACCGAACATCACAGAATTGTTCTCGGGGATACTGACACTGATGAACTCCGATTCGAACTTGTGGGAGTTGTTGTGGAGCATCTGCCCCTTCTTCTCGTACTGGGGATAGAGCAGGTCGAGGGCCATCATGCACTGGCAGCCGTTACAGATACCCAGGCTGAGTGTATCGGGGCGGGCGTAGAACCGCTCCAGGCTGCGGCGGGCCGTCTCGTTGAACAGGAAGCCGCCGGCCCAACCTTTGGCCGAGCCCAGCACATCGGAATTGGAGAAGCCGCCCACAAAGACAATCATGTTGATGTCTTCGAGCGTTTCGCGCCCCGACATGAGATCGGTCATGTGGACATCCTTCACGTCGAAACCGGCCAGATAGAGACAGTAGGCCATTTCGCGGTCGCCGTTGACACCCTTTTCACGGATAATGGCGGCCTTGACGCCGGTCTTTTGGCGACGGTCGGGACTGATGCCGTACTGGCTGTGACGACCGGTGAAGTTCTTGTTGAAGACAAACTCCAGCGGTTGTTTCTTATAGTTCTCGAAGCGCTGTTCGGGGCAGTTGCCGGCCGACTGGCGGCGTTCGAGCAGATAGGACGGACGGTACCAGACATCGCGCAGCGGGTCGATGTCCAGTTTGATCACCTCCTGCCCAAAGACCAGGGTGAGCTGGCGCTCGGTGGCGACATTGCCCAGGCGGAAATACTTCAGTCCGGCTTCGTTCATGAGCTGTTCGACCGCCTTGGCATCGTTGGCCTGGACAAGCACAGCAGGATTCTCGGCAAACAACACCCGCATCAGGTCCCCTTCGGCGCCCATGCCCATCGCCAGTTCGTCAAGGCAGAGGTTGAGACCGCCCTTGGCATGGCCGAAGCACATTTCCAGCAGGGCGGTGACCAGACCACCGGCCGAGATGTCGTGACCGGCG
>JAGDCW010000021.1 GCA_017958305.1 Bacteroidales bacterium
ATCCTGAGCGCGGAGCACTCCGCTGCCGCAGATCAGGCAAAACGACATCACGACGACCATCAACGGCCGTCTGCCAAGAAACTTATATGTCGGAAGTGTATATTGCATATTCAATTCAGAACAATAGTAGGATTATCCAAATCGGGATCCGACAACTGATAGAGGAAGTCGGGGTTGACCGTCAGATTGATGGTGGCCTGCTGTCCGCGCGTCAGGGCGGTGACGGCTGCCAGACGGCTCAAGTCGTTCTCGGCCTGACGGTTGGCCTGGATAAGGTTGCCCTTGCGGTCGTAAACATCATAGACAGTGGTCAACTTGAATCCCAAAGTGGTATAGCTCATGCCGGGCGCAAAGCAGACAGTGGTCGAAAGCGGCTCGGTCTCGTCCAGAAGGATGCCCTCGTCGCTCTCGACAGGCACAAGTGTATAGTTGCTGCCCGTCGGGGTGAAACTCAATGCAGTGAAAGGACTCGTACCCGAGGTGTTGCCCGTCAAGGTGGCGGTAGCACTCACGGTGCCGACACCGGCCACACCCAAGCTGACCGATTTCACCTTGATGTCGCGCAGCGCATTGTAGCGACTGCCTATGCGGAATTTCAAGTCGAGCCGTGCATAGATATGGTCGAGCAGCAGATAGACAAAGTTCTCGCCCAGGGGCTGGCCCTGATACAGGAAATTGCCCAACTGCAGAGCGGCATCGGCGTCCCTGCTGTTGACACCGCGCACGCCCACGATGACACAGGGATCTTCGTGCAGCACCGGATCCAGCCCGGTGATGGTGAGCCGGGCACCGTTGCGATAGTCGCTGTTGAGCGGCACGATGGAGACGCCCGTGCCCAAGTCGGCGGGCATATAGCCATAGATGTAATAGGGTATGTCCTTTATCTTCACAGATGACAGCCAGACATTGTCGGTGGTCTGATAACGCAGCATGTCGTTGGTCTGCTCGTTCAATCCCGACTGGCTGGTCTGAGCCGATTGGGTGAAGAAGATGTTGAAGTCGGGCAGCACGCCGTTCTCACGGGGGAACAGGCTGACGTAAGGGTTATAGGACGTAGGCGCCGTGACCGTACCCTTGGTGGCCGGAGCCGACTGCTGATACTGAACGGCATAGGGCAACAGGCGCAGGGTGTCACCCTCGCGGCGATGCTCGTCGGAACAAGCCCACAGCAGGCAGACCAGCACCAGGGCCAGCACTGCCCTGCCCTTACCAGTTATATAATTCATCATTGGCATTGGCACTGACATTTTCTTCCCAGTCTTTGAGATAGACAGCGATGACTTCGAGCAGGTCGCCGTCGTTGAAGAAGCCATAGACGATCCAGGTGTGGTTGCGCCCGAAATCGCCTGCGGCCGCCATCGAGAAGGAGGCAGTCTGGGTATCGCCTACACCGACGGTATAATATATCTTGCCCGTCAGCTGCCTGTCGCTTTCGTGCAGGTAGAACGGGCCGCTCTGTTTCAATTTATTGGCTGTGATGCCGGCATCGACCAGGTTTTCGTATTCCTGGGCCGTCTGACCGTTCCACTTATAGGAAAGAACCTCCTCTTTGTCGGCAGTTTTTCCGATAGCGATGGGAGCCTCCTGGGTGCCCACGACGAGCGGGAATTCGTCGGCGACATAATTGTTTGTATTGACTTTGTAGCGGTTCCCGTTAAGCGACCAGGCATCGTTGAGGAAAACATACTGACGAACGGGCAATTTGCCGCCGTCGAGCGTGACACGGTCGATGACTATATCGGGGTAGTTCTCGGGATGATCCTCATCGTAGATACGGCTGAAGACGAAGCGAATCTTGGAGATGGCGCGTACCAGGGCCACCGTGGCGATGTTGCTCTCGGTGCCGATGCGCAAGACGGGCTGGGTGCCATAGACCGGCTGGTTTTTGAGCACACCCGACATGGGCAGACCGTCGGAGGGAACTTCCGTGACGATGGTCGATGTGCCGAAGTAGCTGTTGTCGAACTGGGCGGCATTCAGATTGTTGGGCGTAGCTGTCTCGCCCAGGTTGACACCTACCGAAGCGGCATTGGCCAACACATAGACATCGACCGTGGGCCGGTTGCTTTCGACAAGATCATTGACTGCCGCAGCAAATTCGTCGCTCACCGGCAGCTGATAGACGGAACCCGTCCAATCGGCCCCGACCGAGGTGTTCAGGTAGGCGATACGTTCGCCCGCGGGGTGTGTTTCACCGTGTATGTCGGTATAGGACTTGCTGAGATATACCCAAGCCTGCAACTGAGTCACTTTCGACTCGTCGGCCAGGCCGGCCACCGGGCCCTGGTCGGCACGTGTCAGCAGGGGCTGGTCGGGCATGTACACATAGAGCGTGAGATAGGTCTGGTCAACTTCGTGACCATGACGATGGCAGCCTGCCAGCAGCAGAGCGACCAGGCAGGCGGTCAGGAACAATATGTGTCTCAACACTTTCATTTATCTCTTCTCAAAATCGTTTTCAATAGACAATCGGCACGGTGGTCGTAGTGGCCTGCTCCCACTGGGTGTTGACCTCGACACCGATTTCGAGTTTGGGCGACAGCAGGTCGGGCATCACGTTGTAGGCAGAAGCCAGCGAACTGACCGTCATATTGGCCGTAGTGGTATAGTCCTGGGTGAACACCCGGCGCTCGTAGTCCTGGCCGGGATCGGCCGGCGGGGTGAGCACACCGACCAGGTAGAACTTGGTGCCGCGATAGACCGTGCCGTTCACACCCTTGAAGTCGCTGGCGCTGTTGTTCTGGAATTCCAGCACCACTTTCACATCCTCGGTATTACGGCTCTGCAGTACCAAAGTCTGGGTGGTGGCTGCGGCATCCGAAGTGCTCAGGCAGAAATAGTTGGACTCGTCACGCTTCACGTTGCAATCGTAGGCGAAACGGTCGTCGGCCTCCGAAACGCCGATGGGCTTGAATTCGAAATCGACCGGCCGCTGGCTACCAACGACGATACCCGTCAGGGGGAAGAGTCCGGTGCCGATGGAGACATTCTGCTCCAAGGCATCTTTCAGCGTGGCAGAGGTGCCTTTCAGTTTGACTTGCAGACAACCCACGGCATACTGGGCCGGGGTGATCAGTGCAATCGAACGGGTATAAGTATTGACAACATTGTTATCATCATACTCAGCCAGCACACCACTCCAGGCTGATTGGGATGCATATATGGCTTGTTTTTCGCGAGTGTCCGAAGTCTTGATGCGGCTGTTGGCCCGATACCACAGCTCGGCCGGATAGGCAAAACGTCCGGCGGCGTTGATGGGCGACACGGTGGTGGTTTCCATCTGGGGTTCGAACTTGGCCTCGAGGCTGTTCCAACGCAGGGCGGCAGCGCCGTCGGGCAGACCGATGGAGGCAGGATAATTGTCCATTTCGCCCAACGAAGTCACTTTGTGTTCACCAGCATCGAAAGTGATGCCCGTGTAGGTGCTGATGCGACTCAGGATGTCGTCACGGACGGCTTCGTCCATGGAACCGACTACCAGGCTCAGACTGCTCAGCTTGGAGTAGAGCTCGTTGACCAGGGCCATCACATTGGCGCTGGCGCCGGCCATCAGCAGCGAACCGGTATTGTCTTGTTTGATAAAGTTCTGGTAATAAGCCTTGAGGTACGACTGCTCGGAATTCTGCCAATATTGGATTTCCTCGCTGTCGGTGCCTTCGTTGAGCACACCGCGGGCCGAGGCAATATAGCTAAGATAATCAGCCAAAGCCGTGGCACCGGCAGGCACCTCGTTGCTGTCGTAAATCTTCTCGGGCAGGAAGCGGATATCGGCCGGATCAAAATCTTCGGGATAGTCTGCCACCAACGAGCCGTTGAAGAGTTTGGTCTCGATATCAGAGGCTTGCGTGCTTACGCGTGCCCGCGCGTATAAAAGAAACGACGCAACACCCGGTACGAAACGTGCACTGTTGTAGTAGCAGAAA
>JAGDCW010000140.1 GCA_017958305.1 Bacteroidales bacterium
GATCACCAATATCGAGTCGGGCCAGTTCCGGCCCGCCCAGTTGGCGGCTGCCCGGGCCCTGCAGGCCGACAAGAGCTGGTACGAAGGCATGAATGCCATCTACGGGCGTCGCCGGGGCCTGGCCGAGGCCATCATGACTGCCTTGGGCTGCCGGTTCGATTCACGCCAGACGGGCCTGTTCCTCTGGGGACGCATCCCAGATGGCTGGAGTAGCGCCGAGGCGCTCTGCGACCAGGTGCTGGACGGAGCCAGGGTGTTCATCACCCCGGGTTTTATCTTCGGCAGCCGGGGCGAACGCTATGTCAGGGTGTCGCTCTGTGCCAAGGAAGAAAAGCTCGCCGAGGCCTTGCAGCGCATCCGCCAGGCCTTGGAAGCAGGAAAAATCAAATAATCAATTCACAGAAAAACCCATACTACTATGTCAGACATCAAAATCAACAGAGAATTGCTGCCGGGTCTGGATCCGACCCGTCCGATTGTGATTTCAGGCCCTTGCAGCGCAGAAACAGAAGAACAGGTGATGACCACCGCCCGCCAGTTGGCCGGCATGGGTGTCAAGATATTCCGGGCAGGCATCTGGAAGCCGCGAACCCGGCCAGGCGCTTTCGAGGGCGTCGGTTCGGAAGGACTGGCCTGGATGAAGCGTGTGAAACGGGAAACAGGCATGTTCGTAGCCACCGAGGTGGCATCGGCCCAGCATGTGTACAGCGCCTTGAAAGCCGGCATCGACCTGCTGTGGATCGGTGCGCGCACCACGGTCAATCCCTTCTTGATGCAGGAAATCGCCGATTCATTGCAGGGTGTCGATGTGCCTGTTTTGATCAAAAACCCGGTCAACCCCGACCTGGACTTGTGGACAGGGGCCATCGAACGGCTGGCCAAGTCGGGCCTGGACAAGATCGGTATCATCCACCGCGGTTTCAGCGCCGGCGACAAGAGCATCTATCGTAACCATCCCAAATGGCAGGTGCCCATCGAACTGCACCGCCGCTTCCCCGAATTGCCGATGTTCTGCGACCCCAGTCACATGGGCGGCCGCCGCGAACTGATCGGGCCGCTCTCCCAGCAGGCCATGGACCTGGATTTCGACGGTTTGTTCATTGAGACTCACTGCGATCCCGACAAAGCATGGAGCGATGCTGCCCAGCAGATTACCCCCGAAGTGCTGAAACTGATCCTTTCGACGCTGGTCATCCGTGATGCAGGCCGTCAGCACCTGTCCAAGCTGGCCGAATACCGTACCAGCATCGACGAATACGACGACAAACTCGTGGAGTTGCTGGGCAAGCGTATGGAAGTCTGTCGCGAAATCGGTGTCTTCAAGCGCGACAACAACATGCAGGTGCTGCAAGCCAGCCGTTACAACGAGATCATGGTCAAGCGCCAGCAGCTGGCCGAATCCATGGGGGTCGGCGCCGAATGCGTCCAAAAGATATTCGAAGCCATCCACGAAGAATCTGTCCGTCAGCAGATGGAAATTGTGAGCGGTGCCCAAACAAAAACGAACTGATATGAAGATAGCCATTCTCGGAGCCGGTAAGATGGGCTCCTTCTTTGCCCGGGTGCTGTGTCTGCAGCACGAAGTGGCACTTTACGACGCCGATGCCAGCCGTCTGGAGGGCTTGAGTTACATCCATCCGCTGCATCGTCTGGAGGATATTTCTTCCTTCCAGCCCGAACTGCTGATCAATGCCGTGACGCTGAAATTCACCCTGGAGGCATTTGCCCAAGTCTTGCCTTTGCTGCCCAAAGACTGTATCATCAGCGACATCGCCAGTGTCAAGACCGGGTTGTCCGATTTCTACCGTCAGAGCGGTTTCCGCTATGTGTCGTCGCATCCGATGTTCGGCCCGACCTTCGCCAACCTGGAGAAGCTGTCCTCGGAAAACGCCATCGTCATCACCGAAGGGGACGAGCAGGGCAGGGCCTTCTTCAAGGATTTGTATATGTCGCTGCATCTGAACCTCTACGAATACACTTTCCAGGAGCACGACAAGACAGCGGCCTATTCGTTGTCCATCCCCTTTGTCTCGACCTTGGTGTTCTCGGCCGTGATGAAGCACCAGGATGCGCCGGGTACGACCTTCAAGAAGCACCTGGCCATTGCCAAGGGGCTGATGAGCGAGGACGACTACCTGCTGCAGGAGATTCTGTTCAACCCCGAGACACCGGCCCAGATCAACCAGATCTGCATCGAGCTGCTCACCTTGCAGCAGATTATCCGCGACCGCAATGCACCGGATATGAAAAACTATCTGAATAAGATTCGCAAGAATTTGGAATAGCCGTCCAAATGCTTTATTTTCGCACTTTCATGGGAATCCTCCGGGAGGACCGTGAAAGTGTTTTCTTTGCCTATGAGACATGCTTTTCTGACAGGATTGTTCTGCTTGCTGGCTTTCAGTATGCGTCCCGCCCCGGCCTTGATCTACCAAGTCGATCTCAAGGAGGAGGTGAACAGTGTTTCCTGGCTGCAGATCAAGAAGGGTTTTGCCGCAGCGGCCCAGGACAGCGCCACGGCCATCCTCATCCACATGAACACCTATGGCGGGGAAGTGCTGTATGCCGATTCCATCCGCACGCTGATTCTGAACACCCAGCGGCCCGTCTGTGTCTTCATCGACCCGAATGCGGCA
>JAGDCW010000141.1 GCA_017958305.1 Bacteroidales bacterium
CACAAGGATTTCGCTAAGAATGTCATCTGCGGTTTCGCTCGTTTTAATGGTCGCTCTACTGGTATCATCGCCAACCAGCCTTCATGGTTAGCCGGTGTGCTTGACTGCGACGCCAGCCGCAAAGCAGCACGCTTTGTACGTTTCTGCGACGCATTCAACATTCAGATACTTACCCTGGTTGATGTTCCCGGATTCCTTTGCGGTACAGGTCAGGAGTATGCCGGTATCATCGATCACGGCGCCAAGCTGATGTTCGCCTACGGCGAAGCTACCGTGCCCAAGGTGACCGTGACCGTGCGCAAGTCTTACGGCGGTTCGCACATCGTCATGTCGTGCAAGCAGTTGCGTGGTGACATGTGCTATGCATGGCCCAATGCCGAAATCGCCGTCATGGGTGCCAGCGGCGCCGTCGGCGTGCTGCAGGCCAAGGCCCTGAAAGCCATTGAGGATCCTGAGGAAAAGAAGAAATTCATCGCCGAGAAGGAAGCCGAATACACCGAGAAGTTCGCTTCTCCCTACCAGGCTGCCAACCGCGGCTATATCGACGACGTCATCGAGCCGCGCTATACGCGTGCCCGGGTGGTCCGTGCCTTTGAGAACCTGCAGACCAAGCGTCTGACCAATCCTCTCAAGAAGCACAGTAATATTCCGCTTTAAAACAAGACGACTATGATTTTAGCTGCTAACTGGAGCCACATCTGGATGGTCACCTTGCTGGGTTTCTGCATGGTGCTTGTCCTGTTGGTGGTGCTCATCTATTTTCTGAGATTATTCGGCGTCATCATGAAGCCGGGTGCCAAGTCTGCCAAGGCGGTGGATACCCCCCGCCTGCCCGAGGCCCAGCCCGTGGCCGCTCTGGCTGCCGGTCAGGACGACGAGGGCACGATGGCCGCCATTGCCATGGCCCTGCATCTCTACTATCACGGCGTGCATGACGAAGAACCGACCAAGATCACGCTCAAGCGGACCGACCGTCGCTATTCTCCCTGGAATGCCAAGCTGTATGGCATGAACAACCTCATTCGCTAATCAACAAACCAACTATGAAGGAATTTAAATTTGAAATAGACGGACGCGCATATCAGGCTTCCGTCGAGGAATTGGAAGACAATATGGCCCAGGTGGTGGTCAACGGCAAGGCTTTCCAGGTCAAGATGCCGCAGGAGGAAGCTCCCGCAGCCCGTGCGATCCGTCCCCAGGCCCAGAGCGCCGCTCCGGCCCCCAAGACGGCCGGTGGCGTCTTCTCCGTCAAGTCCCCGCTACCCGGATCCATCGTCAAAGTGGTCGTTGCCGCCGGTCAGGCTGTCAAGAAAGGCGACCTGCTGCTCACCATGGAGTCGATGAAGATGGAAAACAATGTCGTCAGCGAAGTGGACGGCACAGTCAAAGCCGTGCTGGTGGAAGCCGGCAAGAATGTCATGCAGGACGACAAACTGGTCGAGATCGAGACCGTCGCCGCCGCTGCTCCTGCCCCCCAGGTGGAGGCTCCCAAGGCTGCTCCCGCCCCCAAGGCCGAAGCTCCCAAGCCTGCTGCCGCTCCCGCACCCAAGAGTGAGGCTCCGGTGGCCGGCATCAAGGTGACCAGTCCGCTGCCCGGTTCTGTCATCAAGGTGATGGTCAGTGAAGGTCAGGCTGTCAAGAAAGGCGACACGCTGCTGACCCTCGAGAGCATGAAGATGGAAAATGCCATCATGGCCGATGCCGACGGTGTGGTCAAGAAGATCGCCGTCGTTGCCGGTCAGAACGTCATGCAGGATGATTTGCTGGTTGTAATCGGTTAATACCACGAAACTATGGGTGATATTCTCGAATTCTTCCAGAGCATGGGTTTCATGAACATTGCCTGGCAACAGGCTGCCATGCTGCTTATTTCTTTCTTCCTGCTTTACCTGGCAATCCATAAGAAATACGAACCGCTGTTGTTGTTGCCGATCGCTTTCGGCATGCTGTTGACCAATCTGCCCGGTGCCGGCATGTTCCATTCGGACCTGTGGACGGCATTCCTGGACGAAAACAACGCCAACTATCACAGCTACGGCGCCATCATGAAGGAAGGCGGCCTGCTGGATATCCTGTATATCGGCGTCAAGGCCGGTGTCTATCCCTGCCTGATTTTTGTCGGAGTAGGGGCCATGACCGATTTCGGTCCGCTCATCGCCAATCCCAAGAGTCTGTTGCTGGGTGCCGCCGCACAGGTGGGCATCTTCCTGACTTTCCTGGGTGCCAACGCCCTGGGCTTTACCGAGGCTCAGGCCGGCTCTATCGGCATCATCGGCGGTGCCGACGGCCCGACGTCCATCTTCCTCACCTCCAAGCTGGCGCCCGAGCTGCTCGGGCCGATTGCCATCGCCGCCTATTCCTACATGGCCCTGGTACCGGTTATCCAGCCGCCCATCATGAAGGCATTGACCACCAAGTCGGAACGTGCCATCAAGATGAAACAGCTGCGCGCTGTGAGCAAGACCGAGAAGATTGTCTTCCCCATCGTCATCACCACCGTGGTGGCCCTCATCCTGCCCGATGCAGCTCCGCTGATCGGCTGCCTGATGCTGGGCAACCTGATGAAGGAATGCGGTGTGGTGGAGCGCCTCAGCCTGACCGCCCAGAACGACCTGATGAACATCGTGGTCATCTTCCTGGGTCTGTCGGTGGGTGCCACGGCCACGGCCGGCTCTTTCCTCAACATCCAGACCATCATGATCCTGGCCATGGGTATCATCGCCTTCAGCTGCGGTACGGCCGGCGGCATCCTGCTGGCCAAGCTGATGAATGTCTTCAGCCGCGAAAAGATCAATCCGCTGATGGGTTCGGCCGGTGTATCGGCTGTGCCGATGGCGGCCCGCGTCTCGCAGGCTGTGGGCCAGGAGGAGAACCCGGGCAACTTCCTGCTCATGCATGCCATGGGCCCGAATGTGGCCGGCGTGATCGGTTCGGCTGTCGCCGCCGGTATTCTTCTGACCATGCTTGGATAACCGACTGCAATACCGTCACAGGGGAGGGGGACTTTCAAAAGCCTCCCTCTTTTTTTTGCCTGTGTTTTCGGCCGTTGGTGTGGTTAGACCCCTTATTTTGAGAATTATTAATTCCTCGTTCAACATATTTGAGTGAACGGCATTGGATTGTTGGTTATATTTGCAACCGGTTGCGCCTGCACGGGCCAACTTCCGGCATTAAACAATACATATATGGGAAAGCAAGTATTCAAGGGAATCATACCGCCGATGATCACGCCGCTGTCGGACATTGACAAACTGGACGTGGCAGGATTGGAACGGCTCGTTGAGCATATTCTGGCCGGCGGAGTACACGGATTGTTCATCCTGGGCACCACGGGCGAGGCCCAGAGTCTGAGCTATGCCCTGCGTCAGGAGCTCATCGAGCGTGTCTGCCGCCAGGTGGCCGGCCGCGTGCCGGTGCTGGTGGGTATCACCGACACCTCTCTGACCGAAAGCCTGACCCTGGCGGAGAAAGCCTGCCAATGCGGTGCCGCCGCGGTGGTTTCGGCCGCTCCCTATTATTATGCTCCGGCCCAGGCCGAGCTGGTCGATTTCTATTCTGCCCTGGCCGACCGGCTGCCGCTGCCCATGTTCCTCTATAACATGCCTTCGCATGTGAAGGTGATGATGGAGCCCGACACGGTGGAGGCCATCGCCCGCCATCCCAATGTCATCGGACTGAAGGACAGCTCGGCCAATCTGGTCTATTATCATACGCTCATCCAGCGCATGAAGAAACGTCCCGACTTTTCGCTCTTGATGGGCCCGGAAGAACTCACCGGCGAATCTGTCCTGATGGGCGGACACGGCGGTGTGAACGGCGGTGCCAACATGTTCCCCCGTCTGTATGTGGACATGTACGAAGCCGCCGCCTCGGCCGATATCCCCCGCCTGAGAAAACTGCAGGAAAGGATCATGGCCATCAGCACCACCGTCTATAAGGTGGGCCGCTACGGTTCGAGCTATCTGAAGGGGGTCAAGTGCACCTGTTCGCTGCTGGGCATCTGCAGCGACGAGATGGCCCTGCCTTATCGCAAGTTCAACGCCCCGGAGCGTGAGAAGCTGCGCCGCATCCTGGAGTCTCTCGAAGTGGAGGTCGTTAATCCCTGAGCATCATGGTCACTGAAATCACAACCCTCGACTATATTGTCTTTCTGACCTTCCTGGCCGGTATCGTTGTTTTCGGCTGCTCGTTCTATTTCCGCGAACGCAAGCGCCAATCGACGGGCGGTTTCACGGTGGCCAACGGCAGTCTGCCCTCCTGGGTGGTGGGGATGTCCATCTTCGCCACCTTTGTGAGCAGCATCAGCTTTTTGGGCTATCCCGGCGAGGCCTATGCCAACAACTGGAACCCCTTTGTCTTCAGTATATCGATCCCGGTAGCCGCCTGGCTGGCCGCCAAGTTGTTTGTGCCGCTCTATCGCAGCATGAACAGTGTGTCGGCCTATCAGTACCTGGAGGTGCGCTTCGGCTATTGGGCCCGGGCTTATGTGTCGGTGTGCTACCTGCTCACGCAGCTGGCCCGCATGGGTTCGATCCTGTTTTTGCTGGCCCTGCCGCTCAACTTCATGCTGGGCTGGTCCATCCCGACCATCATCATCGTCACCGGTGTGGCCGTGCTGCTGTTCGCCTCGATGGGCGGCATCAAGGCGGTGGTCTGGACCGATGCCATCCAGGGAATCATCCTGATCCTGGGTGCCTTGTTCTGTGCCGTGCTGCTCACCGTGAAGATCCCCGGCGGCTTGTCGGAACTCATTTCCGTGGGCAACGAATACCACAAGTTCAGCATGGGCAGCCTGGGCGGCAGCCTGACCGAGAAGACCTTCTGGGTGTTGTTGGTCTATGGCCTGTTCACCAACCTGCAGAACTACGGCATCGACCAGAACTATATCCAGCGCTATCTGACGGCCAAGGACGAGCACAGCGCCAAGAACTCCACGCTGTTCGGCGGGTTGCTCTATGTGCCGGTTTCGCTGATTTTCGTCTACATCGGCACGGCCCTGTTTGTCTATTACAAGACGGCCGGCAACCTGCCTGCCGACGTGGCCGGCGACCAGGTGTTCCCGTACTTCATCGTGCACGGGCTGCCTACCGGCCTGACGGGCCTGATGATCGCCAGTGTGCTGGCAGCCGGCATGAGCACGGTCTCGACCAGCCTGAACAGCGCCTCGACCATCATCCTGACCGACTTCTACCGCCATTTCCGCAAGGATGCCGGCGAGAAGGAGGGGATGGCCGTGCTGTATGTCTCCAGCGTGGTGCTGGGTGTGCTGGGCGTGGTTGTCGCCTTGCTCATGATGGGTGTGGACGGCGTGCTGGATACCTGGTGGAAACTGGCCTCCATCTTCAGCGGTGGCATGCTGGGCCTGTTCCTGCTGGGATTCATTGTGCGGAAGGCCAAGAATCCGGCAGCCGTGACCGGTGTGATCGTCGGCCTGCTGGTCATCGCCTGGATGAGCCTGAGCCCCTATGTCTTCAACGGCAGCTGGGAGCAGTACCGCTGCACGCTCAACGGCAACCTGACCATCGTCCTGGGTACGACGGCCATCTTCCTGACCGGCTTCTTGGTGACGCTGCTCACGGGCCGGTGCGCTTGTAAGAAAAAACGTAACAACAAACTATAAAACAAACACTTATGAAAAAAACAGTATTGACCGTCCTGTTGTCGGCCATTGTGATGACAGGCTTCGCCCAGCAGAGCGACGAGGAGTATCGGAAAGTGATTCGCGGCCGTGCCGAAAAAATTGTCGCCACCCTCGAAATCACCGACAAGGCCATGCAGGAATTCATGACCGAGCTGATTGCCACCCAGTATATCGACTTGGGTGTCATTAACGATGCTTTTGCAGCCAAAGAAAAAGAAATCAAGTCGATGAGCGTTTCCAAGGAAGAAAAGGAAGCCCTCCTGGCCGCCGCTACCGACAACCAGCGTGCTCAATTGTCTGCCAAGCATTATTACTTTGTCAGTCAGTTGGATGCAAATCTCACTTACGATCAGATCGAGAAGGTTAAGGATGGTATGACAATGGGTGTCTATCCGATTACATACAAGGCACATCTGGATATGATTCCTACCCTCAAGGAAGAGGAGAAGGCCTATATCCGCGCTGCCCTGAAGGAAGCCCGCGAATATGCCATGGACTGCTCCGACTCCAAGGTGAAGCATTCCTGGTTCGGCAAATACAAAGGCCGCATCAACAACTATCTCTCCAAGAGAGGTTACGACCTGCAGAAGGAGCGTGACGGCTGGAACGCCCGCATCAAGGCCGCCCAGGCCGCCCAGTCTGCCCAGTAGCATTGTACGAATACCAACCTAACCAACCATGCCGTCTGCCCTGTTTTCTGGTGAAAACGGCAGGCGGCGTTTGTCATAAAACAAGATAAAATGAAACATGTATGGATGTTGCCGTTGCTGTTGTCGCTATGCCTGACGGGCCTGGAGGCACAGAATCGGATGCGGATGGCCGAATCGCCTTCCGTCAGCGCCGGAAACGGGGGGTCGCTCAACTACACCCGTGACGGTCGGGGAAACCAGATCCCTGATTTTTCATATTGTGGCTACATGGCCAGTGAGAAAGCTATTCCCGAAGTTCCGGTGAAGGCTGTTGTGGCCCCTGTCAAAGGCGATGCCACCGCGGCCATCCAGGCCGCTTTGGACTATGTGGGCTCGCTGCCTGCCGACGAGCAGGGTATCCGCGGTGCCGTTCTGTTGGAGAAGGGACGCTACGAAGTGTCTGCCCGGCTCCTGATTGCCAACAGCGGCGTTGTCCTGCGGGGTAGCGGTTGCCTGGAGGGTGAGACCGAGGTCGTGGCTGTGAGTGCCGACCGTACCAATCTCATCCGGATGGCCGGCCGCCTGGAAGACCAGGCCGGTGCCATGCTGCCCCTGAGTGCCGTGGCTACGACCGGCAGTATGGAAATCAGTGCCGCCGGACATCAGTTCAAGGTGGGCGACCGTATCCGTGTGATCCGTGAAGGCACTGCCGAATGGATCCTCGAAATGGATATGAAGGATTTCGGCGGTGAAACCGACTACATCGGCTGGAAGGTCAAGGATGCCACCCGTCTGGGCGACATCAACACCCGTTGGGAGCGCACGGTGGTTGCTGTATCTGGCGACAAGATCACCCTGGATGCCCCCATCACGTGCGAAACCCGTCTGGGCGAAGGCTTTGTGCAGAGTTTCGAGACACCCGGCCGCATCACGCAGAGCGGTATCGAAAACCTGCGGCTGACATCCATTTACGACGAGAGCAATCCCAAGGACGAGAACCATTGCTGGAACGCCATCGAGATAGACAATGTGGAAGATGCCTGGGTGCGTCGCGTCGAGTTCCGCCATTTCGCCGGTTCGGCCGTGTTTGTCACCGACAACAGCCGCCGCATCACCGTGGAAGACTGCAAATCGTTCGCCCCTGTCTCCGAAATCGGCGGACAGCGCCGCAACACCTTCTTCACGCTGGGCGGCCAGTGCCTGTTCCAGCGCCTGTATTCCGAGCAGGGTATGCATGATTTCGGTGTCGGTCGCTGTGTGGCCGGTCCGGTGGCCTTCGTACAGTGCGTGGCCAAGGATTCCTGGCACTTCAGCGGTACGATCGACTCCTGGGCTACCGGCATCTTGCTGGATGCCTGCACCTCCGAAGGCAATGCCTTCTCGTTTGCCAACCGCGGACAGGACGGCATGGGTGCCGGATGGACCGCCGGCAACTGCGTGATGTGGAACTGCTCGGCCGATTTGCTGGCAGCTCCGACGCCTCCGACAGCCTACAACTGGGCTTTCGGTTCCTGGGGACAGACCGTCGGCACCGCCACCTGGCGCAGCTCCGACTCCTTTGTCAAACCGCTCAGCCTCTTCTACACCCAGTTGGCCGACCGTAAGGCGGCCATGGCGGAGGCCGCTTCGCGCCTGATGCCTGTCGAGACCCAGTCGGCCAGCAACCCGCCGGTCGATAAGGCCCAGGAATTCGTGGCCGAGGCCCGTCGCCCGGCCCTGCAGCTGACCCAGTGGATCGATTCGCTCATGGCCCAGGCCCCGCTGGCCACCGATGTGCCTGCCAAATCGATGTACAAGGTATGGCAGCCCAAGAAGGCCAAGGCCCAGGCTCCGGCACCCAAGATGCACATGGAACATGGCGTGCTGGTGCGCGACGGCAAGATTCTGACGGGTGGTTCGCAGGGTATCATCTGGTGGAACGGCTCCCTGAAAGACCGTTTCCTGAGCACCGGCAAGCAGGTGCATATCACCCGTTGGGTACCGGGCCGTACCGGCACCGGTTTCACCGACGATCTGGACGAGATGACCGACCGCATGGTGCAGCGTCACACCCTGATCACCGATCACCACTACGGTTTGTGGTATGATCGCCGCCGTGACGACCACGAACGCACCCGCCGCATGGACGGCTATGTGTGGCCGCCTTTCTACGAGCAGCCTTTCGGCCGCAGCGGCGAGTCTTCGGCTTGGGACGGTCTGAGCAAATACGACCTGACCAAGTGGAACAACTGGTACTGGAACCGTCTGCGGACCTATGCCGACCTGGCCGACGAGAAGGGACTGGTGCTGTATCATCAGAACTATTTCCAGCACAATATCCTGGAAGCCGGCGCGCACTGGGCCGATTCGCCCTGGCGTTCGGCCAACAATGTCAACGAGCCGGGCTTCCCCGAACCGGTGCCCTATGCCCAGGACAAGCGTATCTACATGGCAGAGCAGTTCTACGATGTGAACCATCCGGTACGCCGTGAACTGCATCGCAACTATATCCGCAAATGTCTGGACAACTTCGCCGAAAACGGCAGTGTGATCCAGTTCACCAGTGCCGAGTTTACCGGTCCGCTGCATTTCGTGCAGTTCTGGCTGGATGTCATTGCCGAATGGGAGGCCGAAACGGGCAAGAATGCCCTGGTGGCGCTCAGTGCCACCTGGGATGTGACCGATGCCATCCTGAAGGATCCCGAACGGATGAAGGCCGTGGATATCCTGGATATCCGCTACTGGCG
>JAGDCW010000004.1 GCA_017958305.1 Bacteroidales bacterium
CGCAGCGGCATCGAATACTACAAGAAATTCTCCCTGTCGCTGGCCTGCCTCATATTTTTCTTTATCGGGGCACCGCTGGGAGCCATCATCCGCAAGGGCGGCCTGGGTATGCCGGCCGTGGTGTCGGTGGTGCTCTTCATCGGATATTACGTGATCGACACGATGGGGCAGAAACTGGTCAAGAGCGGCACCTGGGACATCATCTATGGCATGTCGCTCAGCTCGGCCGTGCTGTTGCCCTTGGGTATTTTCCTCACCTACAAGTCGGTGAAGGACTCGGCCATCTTCAATTTGGACACCTATCTGGCTTTCTTCAAGCGGATCACCAAATTGAAACTGCTATACAGATATTTGAAAATCAAGACTGCAACGAAAAGGAGGAACAAACTATATGGAAATCAAGCTCAATCGTGTTGAAGAAGTGGTCGAAGCCATCGGCCGGGGCGAAATTGTCATCGTGGTGGATGACGAGGATCGTGAGAACGAAGGCGATTTCATCACGGCGGCGGAACTGATCACCCCCGAGAAGGTCAATTTCATGGTGACCAACGGTCGGGGCGTACTCTGCGCTCCAATTACCGAAGAGCGCTGCGAACAGCTCGAACTCACGCATCAGGTGAGCAACAACACCTCGTTGCTGGGTACGCCCTTCACCATCACTGTTGACAAAATCGAGGGTTGCACGACGGGTGTTTCGGCCCACGACCGTGCAGAAACCATCAAGGCCTTGGCCAATCCGGCCACGCGTCCCGAAGACCTGGCGCGGCCGGGCCATATCAATCCTTTGTATGCCAAGAACAAAGGCGTGCTGCGCCGGGCCGGTCACACCGAAGCGGCCGTGGATCTTTGCCGCATGGCCGGTTTGCAGCCGGCCGGTGCCCTGATCGAGGTGATGAACGAGGACGGCAGCATGGCCCGTCTGCCCCAGCTGGTGGAAATAGCACAGAAGTACAATCTGAAAATATTGACCATCAAGGATCTGATAGCCTGGCGGCTGAAGGAGGAATCGCTGGTGGAAATGGGCCCCAGTGTCCACATGCCCACCCAGTACGGCGATTTCACTTTGATCCCCTTCCTGCAGGTGGCTACGGGCAAGGAGCATATCGCCCTGGTGAAAGGCCGGTGGACCGAGGACGAGAGTATCCTGGTGAGGGTGCATTCATCGTGCCTGACGGGCGATGTGTTCGGTTCGATGCGCTGTGAATGCGGCGAACAGTTGCACCGTGCCATGCAGATTATCGAAAAAGAAGGCAAGGGCGTGGTGGTCTATATGAACCAGGAAGGCCGTGGCATCGGCCTGATGAACAAAATCAGGGCCTACAAACTGCAGGAACAGGGCTACGACACGGTCGATGCCAACCTGCATCTGGGCTTCGATGCCGACGAGCGCGACTATGGCGTGGGAGCCAGGATCCTGCAACTGCTGGGTGTGCGCAAGATGCGGCTGATGACCAACAATCCGGTCAAGCGCATCGGGCTGGAGGCCTACGGGCTGGATATCGTCGAGAACGTGCCGCTGGAAATTCCCACCAATCCTTACAACGAATTCTACATGCGTACCAAGAAAGAGCGCATGGGTCATACCCTTAAAAACATCAAGTGATGAGAAAGCATTCCCTTCGTCTTGTTTTTGCCCTGCTGTCGGTTGTGTTCCTGACGGCCTGTGCCTCCCAGCGGGAAGCCCGCGAAAAAACGGGAGAGCCCAAGTCGGGTTTTTCGATATGGAAATATCTGGACCGTCACCAGAAAGCCTGGTTGTTCAGCTATTTCACGGGCGATGGCGACGGCCTGCACCTGGCCTATAGCTACGACGGTCTGATTTGGCGCCCCTTGAACCAGGGCCGGCCTTTGCTCAAGCCGGAAGTGGGGCAGGCCCGCCTGCTGCGCGACCCGAGCATCCTGCAGGGACCGGACGGCACTTTCCACATGGTATGGACCACAGGCTGGACCGAGAAGGGCATCGGCTACGCTTCGTCCCAAGACTTGATCCATTGGTCGGAGCAGCGGGAGATCCCGGTCATGGCCCACGAGCCTGAAGCCCGCAATACGTGGGCGCCGGAACTGTTCTACAACAAGGGCACCTACTACATTGTCTGGGCCAGCACCATCCCGGGCCGTTTCCCTGTGAACGGCACCGCCGAGGATGGATACAATCATCGTCTCTATTATACCAAGACGAAGGATTTCAAAACTTTCACGCCGACAGCCCTGTTCTACGACCCCGACTTCAATGTCATCGACGCCTGCTTCATCAAAGAGGGATCCAAGTATTACATGTTCCTCAAGAATGAGACCCTCGAGCCGGTCGAGAAGAACATACGCATGGTTGTTTCCGGCAAGTTGGAGAAATTCCCGGCTTCCGTGTCCGACCCCCTGACAGGTCAGGACTGGGCCGAAGGGCCGACGGCTGTCAAAATCGGCAAATATACTTATCTCTATTGGGACAAGTACCGCAATCACCGTTACGGCGCCATGCGTACCAAAAAGCTGGGCAAGCCCCAGTGGGAAGATATCTCCGACATGGTGCGCTTTCCGGCTGACATGCGGCACGGAACGGCTTTCCAGGTGGATGCCTCGGTGTTGAAGAATATCCAGCGATTGACCGACCCAAGGGAGGAGTAGGGCCTAGAGTTTGAGCACAGCCAGAAAGGCTTTCTGGGGCACTTCGACCGAACCGATCTGCTTCATGCGCTTTTTGCCCCGTTTCTGTTTTTCCAGCAGTTTGCGTTTACGGGTGATGTCACCGCCATAGCACTTGGCTGTGACGTCCTTGCGTACGGCTTTGACCGTCTCGCGGGCGATGATCTTGGAGCCGATGGCGGCCTGGATGGCGATGTCAAACTGCTGGCGGGGGATGAGCTCCTTGAGTTTTTCGCACATGCGGCGTCCCAGGGTCTCGGCATTGGAGATATGCGTCAGGCAGGACAGGGCATCGACCGGTTCGCCGTTGAGCAGGATGTCGAGCTTGGCCAGCTTGGACTCACGGAAACCGTTGGGGTGATAATCGAAGGAGGCATAGCCTTTGGAGATGCTCTTGAGCTTGTCGTAGAAATCGAAGACTATCTCGCCCAGGGGCAGGTCGAAAAGAATTTCCACCCGGTCGCCCGAGATGTATTCCTGCTTGATGAGCTCGCCCCGCTTGTCGAGGCAGAGGGTCATGATATTGCCGATATAGGCCGTGGACGTGATGATGGAGGCACGGATATAGGGCTCTTCGATGTAGTCGATGTAGGTGGGGTCGGGCAGTCCGGAGGGGTTGTGCACGTCGATGCATTCCCCTTTCTTGGTAAATACGCGGTATTGGACGTTGGGCACGGTGGTGATGACATCCATGTCGAACTCTCGGTCGAGGCGTTCCTGGACGATTTCCATGTGCAACAGGCCCAGAAAACCGCAGCGGAAGCCGAACCCCAGGGCCATGGACGATTCGGGCTGGAAGGTGAGCGAGGCATCGTTGAGCTGCAGCTTCTCGATGGAAGAACGCAGGTCTTCGTAGTCTTCGCTGTCGATGGGATAGACTCCGGCAAAGAGCATGGGCTTGACCTCCTGGAATCCTTTGATGGCCTCCAGGCAGGGGCGGTCCACATGGGTGATGGTGTCGCCCACCCGGACCTCGCGCGAGGTCTTGATGCCGGAGATGATGTAGCCGACATTGCCGCAGCCGATGGTGTCGCAGGGCTGCATGTCGAACTTGAGGATGCCGATTTCGTCGGCTTCGTATTGTTTTTGCGTGGCAAAGAACTTGACAACGTCTTTGCTGTGGAGCGTGCCGTTCTCTACTTTGAAATAGGCGATGATGCCGCGGAAGGAATTGAATACCGAGTCGAAGACCAGGGCCTGGAGCGGAGCCTGGGGGTCGCCCTTGGGATGGGGTATGCGGCGGATGATGGCTTCCAGGATCGCGGGTACGCCTTCGCCCGTCTTGCCGCTGGCACGGATAATCTCTTCGCGCTTGACGCCCAGCAGCTCGATGATCTGGTCTTCGACCTCTTCGATCTGGGCACTGGGCATGTCGATCTTGTTGAGCACCGGGATGATCTCCAGGTCGTTGTCGATGGCCATGTAGAGGTTGGAGATGGTCTGGGCCTGGATGCCCTGCGTGGCATCGACCACCAGGAGGGCGCCTTCACAGGCGGCTATCGAACGTGACACTTCGTAGGAAAAATCCACATGCCCCGGGGTGTCGATCAGATTGAGTGTGTAGGTTTCGCCTTCGAAGGGATACTGCATCTGAATGGCATGACTTTTGATGGTGATACCACGTTCCTTCTCCAAATCCATGTTGTCGAGCATCTGGTTCTCGGTGATGGCCAAAGTGCCGGTGTATTCCAGCAAACGGTCGGCCAGCGTGCTCTTGCCATGGTCGATATGGGCGATGATGCAGAAATTGCGGATATGCTCCATGAAGGCTAGTCTTGGATGTTTGGTACAAAGGTACGGTTTTATTTTGTATTTTTGTTGCACTTAGTGGATGATACACGACTATGACGATTGAAGAAGTTGGAAAACTATACCGGAGAATCCTTGACCGGCTCTATCAGGATCGGATTTACGATGCGTTTCTGGATATTTCGTACCTGATGCAGCAGAATGGTTTCGGGGAGGGTTTCGACAAACTCCATGAACAGGAACTCAATTACAGCTATCTGTTGCAATATCGGCTGGATGGCTATCAGGACAAGGACCGCGACAAGGTGCTCTCCGACATGAAGCGCACGCTCTTCCAACTGGCCGATCAAGCCTGGAGCGACTGGCAGTTGGCTTTTTCGCCGCAGTGGTTTTATTCCCAGAAACGCTATCGGAGCATCAACGGGCAGAACCTCCGTGGTTTTGACGCCCTGACGCAGGAGCTGTCTCGTTGCCGGGAAGACGCTTGTATGCTCGAGCAGGCAAGCGATCAAGACAGTGTGGCCCAGCGGCTGGAGGAAGTCCGCAAGCAAAAGGAACAGTTGACGGGCGAGTTTTTCTTGCAGCTGCTGTTTTCCGAACCGTGGAAGGAAGACGACTATGCCCGGATGCCGTCGTATTGCCAGGCCTTGGACGAGAATGGTCAGGCATTGTGCGTATCTGCGCTGCTGTTGGCTGTCCAACAGTTGTTTGACGAATACAAACTGCTTTTTCTGGCCGACCTCTGCGACGTGTCTTCACCCTTGGTGTCCATGCGGGCGCTGACGGCCCTGATGTTGCTCATGGATCGGTATCAGCGCCGAATTCTTTGCAGCCAGGTGCTCATCTCCCGCCTGAGCCTGATGTTCGACCGGCCCGAGATCAGGGCCGCGGCTTCCGGCATCTTCGCCCAGTTGATCCGGGCCAAGGAGGCCGAGCAGGTGAGCCGGCGTATGCAGGAGGAGTTCCTGCCCGAAATGAACAAACTGGGCTCGAACATCCGCCAGAAACTGGAAGACAACAAGGACCAGTCGCAAGAGGATCTGAAAAACGACCTGGAGGAGCTCTTCGAGGACGGCGGCATGTCGGAGAAGATGATGGAGTTTTCCAAGATGCAGACCGAAGGGGAGGATGTCTATCTGAGCACCTTCTCCCGTTTGAAACACTATCCCTTCTTCAAGGAAATCTACAATTGGTTCCTGCCTTTCGATGCCGGTCACACGGCCGTTGCGGCTGTTTTTCGCGGCAGGCGGACGTCCAAAGGCCTGGATGTGCCCAAGGTGCTGACACAATCCGACTTGCTCTGCGCCTCGGACAAGTATTCCTTCTGCCTCAATCTTTCGCAGGTGCCCGAGGAGTACCGCGACCAGATGAGTGCCAATATGGGGGCCGACAGCGAGGCTTTCGAGGAAATAATGCAGATGGAGCAGAACGGCAGTCGCCGGCTCAAGGCCGAGAGCATCACCAACTTGTATATCCAGGACCTGTACCGTTTCTACAAACTGTTCCCCAGCAAAAACGATTTCGACGATGTCTTTGCCCATTCCCTGGATTTTTATGCCAATCCTTTGACGGCCGATTATTTCACATCGGAGGAATATCGCCGGAGGGTTGCGGCCATGTATCTGAAAAAGAACCATTTTGCTCAGGCT
Source organism: Bacteroidales bacterium (assembly GCA_017958305.1). Classification (GTDB taxonomy): domain Bacteria; phylum Bacteroidota; class Bacteroidia; order Bacteroidales; family UBA1402; genus UBA1757. The sequence continues at coordinate 6,039 of JAGDCW010000004.1, forward strand.
TTGAACTTGTATAGGCAGCTGCTGGAAGATCATCCGGCCGATTTCGACCTGCTTCGGCAGACGGCTTGGTGCTGCCAGCAGATCCAGGACTTCGAGTCGGCCGTGACCTATTATGAGCGGGCCGACCTGGTGCGTTCGGACAATGTCTGGGTGGTCAAGCGACTGGCCGCCTGCCTGCGTCAGCTGGGCCGCAATGAGCAGGCCTTGGACTATTATCGCAAGGCTGCCGCCCTGACTCCTGACAATTTGTCGCTCTGCCTGAACCAGGGCCATTGCCTGATGGACCTCGGGCGGTATTCCGATGCCTTGAATTGCTATTACAAAGCGGAGTTCCTGTTCCCTGCCAGCCCGCGTATCTGGCGGCCGATTGCCTGGTGCCTGGTTCTGACCCGGCGCTACGATCAGGCGGAAAAATACTACGACAAGCTGTTGGCAGAGGAAAAGCCCATCATTGAGGACTATCTCAATGCCGGTCATCTGAAATGGTTGCAGGGGCGTTTGCGCCAGGCCGTCGAAGTGTATGCCAAGGGTGTCGGGCAGTGCAAGCTCACCGAGACCGAATTTGTCGTTTTGCTCGAACAGGATCTGCCTCTGCTCAAGGAACTTGGCATCTTGCCATACGATATTCCCTTTGTGATAGACGGCTTTAAATATGAACTGGTGAAATGGAGAATATGAGGCGTCTTTGCGGTGTGGTGCTTGGGTTGATGGCATTGCTTTGCCTGCCTTGCCGGTCGGCCGAAAGCGAGGCGGTCGTGTTCAATGCCCATTGGATACGCCACGAGTACCAGCCCTACCGTCTGAACCGTCTTGTCTATACGATCGACGGGCGCGACACGGTCAGCGTGGAACGCCTTTGGCTGTCGGCCGATGTCACGGTGGCTGATTCCTCGTCGGTGGGTTACCGGCTGTCGTGGCGGATCCATCATCTGTCGGTCGAGACCGATCATTATCTGTCGCGTCAGTGGGCCGACTATATCGACCATTTTGAATTCGATTATCCGGTTTCGCGGCAGGGAGCCTTAAGGGAGAGCGACTTGCCCCTGCGGCTGGAAGCTTTGCTCAATGGGGAGACCGACCGTTTCTTCGCCCAGTACGGGGGCAAAACCACTTTGGAGTCCAGGGAAAGGCTCTATCGTCTGCGAGACGGTCTGGCAGAGTTCCTGCTTTCGGCGGTGGGTCAGCTGCATCAGGCCTACGGATTGGGCTATGTCCCGGGCGAAGTGGTGCCTGTGCCTGTGAAGATGGCCTACGGAGAAAAGGGGCAGGAGGTGGACGCCGTGGTCTATAAGAAACTGGAAGCCTGTGAAGAGGGTGTGGCCACGCTGGTCTCATCGACGGTGATGGACACCGCCCAGGTGAACCGGCTGCTGCGACAGGCCCTGGAACCGGGAGCGAGCCTGCCTGCCTGGCAACAGGAAGACCTGGGGGCTTTGGTGATTCATCTGTCCAGCGGCTGGGTGTTGTATTCCAGCCGTCGTCGGGAAATGCGTGAAGGCCGCTATATCTACGGAGACGAAAATGAAATCTCTATAAAACAATAAGCTATGAGTCTGAAAATTGAAAAACTGCCTTTTGGCAGGATGCCGGACGGTGAAGACGTCCTGCTGCTGCGATTAACCAACGAATGTGGTGCCATCGCGCTGGTCACCACCTATGGGGCCACCTTGGCCGGTGTGCTGGTGCCCGACCGCGAGGGCAAACTGGTCCAGGTGGTCAAAGGTTTCCCCTCGGTCGAGGGCTATCTGGCCGATCTGAACATCGGCACTTACCTGGGTGCCAGTTGCGGCCGTTATGCCAACCGCATCGCCAAGGGCAAGTTCGTGCTCGACGGTGAGGAGTACACGCTGGCCACCAACAATGGTGAGAACCACCTGCATGGCGGCAACCAGGGCTTCAACACCAAGAACTGGAAATACGAGACCGACGAGGAAAGCGTCACATTCCATTATTTTTCCAAGGACGGCGAAGAAGGCTATCCGGGCAATCTGAAAGTGAGCGTCCGCTACGGCTGGTCGGCCACCAACGAGCTGAGTATCCACTACAGCGGTGTCTGCGACAAGAACACGCCGCTCAACATGACCAGTCACGCTTATTTCAACTTGGCTGGTCAGGGCACTGCCTTGGACAATGAGATGAAGATCCATGCCAGCCGTTTCATTCCGATACATCCGGATGCCATCCCCACGGGCGAGATCCGCTTTGTCAAGGATACGGCTTTCGATTTCGGCCGCTTCAAGAAGATCGGCCGGGACATCGACAAGAAGGAAGAGCAGCTGGTGAACGGTTGCGGCTACGACCATTGCTTTGTCATCGACAAGCAGGAAGCCGACGATCTGGCCCTGGCCGTCGAAGCCAAATCCAGGAAGACGGGATGCACACTGGCCGTGTGGACCACCTTGCCCGGCGTGCAGTTCTACAGTGGCAACTACCTGCGCAGTGAGGTGCCTTCGTGCGACGGCAAGCCCCTGGGCTATCGCGAAGCTTTCTGTCTGGAGCCGGAGTTCTTCCCCGACAGCCCCAATCAGAGCATCTTCCCTTCTTGCATTTTGAAGGCAGGTGAGGAGTTCGACCAGACCATCATCTACCAGTTCGGCCTGGAAGAATAGCCGGTCGGTCTTGAGCGCCTGGCTCAGGCCAGGTGCTTCTTGGCCAGATGCACCACATAGAAGCAGGGCAGGGTGCAAAGCATGATCCACAGGAAAAAGGCCGTGTAGCCGCCCAAAGACTGGGCAAACAGCTGCTGGAACCATTCCTGCAGGCTACCGGCGAACATGCCGGGAATCATCATGCCCAGGGCCATGACAGCGGTGCAAATGGCGTAGTGGGCGGTCTTGAACTCGCCTTGGCAGAAATAGAGCAGATAGGCGGTGTAGGCGGTAAATCCATAGCCGTAGCCCAGCTGTTCGAGAGCGATGCCGGCATAGACGGTCGCCAGTTGCTGCGGCTGGACCCAAGCCAGATAGACATAGACCAGATTGGGCAGACAAAGAGCCAATGCCATGGGCATGAGGCTCTTTTTCAATCCCTGGCGGGAGATGACAATGCCGCCCAGGATGCCGCCTATGACCAAGGCCAACACGCCGACGGTGCCGTAGGCGAAGCCCACCGTGCCGGTTTCCAGGCCCAATCCGCCTTTATCGACAGGGTCGAGCAGGAAGGGGGAGGTGAGTTTGACCAGCTGCGCCTCGGAAAAGCGGTATAACAGCATGAAAGCCAAAGCAATACCAATGTGGCTTTTCTGAAAGAACAAGCGGAAGGTCTTGCCGAAATTGGTGATAATCTCTTTGCCACTCAGGGTTTCGCGCTGTCGGTCGCTTTCGGGACGGGGCAGGGCAAACAGATGCCACAAGCCCAAAACGATGAACAGTATGGCCATGATGAGGAAGGTGAGGGCCCAGGCAAAGGGTATCTGCTCCATGCCCAAGGGGTTGGAGACGGCGTTCTCGAACCGGCCGGCCAGCATCACCAGCAGACCTTGGCCGCAGATCATGGCTACGCGGTAGAAGGTGTTGCGGATGCCGATGAAAAACTGCTGGCGTTCCTGGCCCAGCCCATGCATGTAGAAACCGTCGGCGGCGATGTCGTGCGTGGCCGAACTGAAGGCCATGATCCAGAAAAAGGCCATGCTCCATTGCAGCCAGTGCGGTCCGGGCAGCGTGAAAGCCACCCCGCCCAGCAGGGCGCCGATGAGCAGCTGCATGGTCACAATCCACCAGCGTTTGCTCTTGAAAAGGTCGATAAAGGGGCTCCAGACAAATTTCAGGGTCCAGGGCAGATACAGCCAGCTGGTGTAAAAGGCAATCTGGGCATTGGACAGGCCCAATCGCTTGTAGAGGATGACAGAGACGGTCATGACCACCACATAGGGCAGCCCTTCGGCAAAATACAGGCTGGGCACCCAGGCCCAGGCATGGTCTTTGACCGGTGTTTGTGGACGGGAATCGTTCATGGGTGTATCAATAGAGTTGGGTAATAGTAGGATCGGGATAATAATGTGACAGTATCTGCCGGTGGCTGTAGCCTTGGCTGCTCATGACGGCGGCGCCGATCTGGCACAGTCCTGCGCCGTGCCCCCAGCCGGCTCCGTGCAGGACGAAGACTTCGGGGGCGCCGTCCGACGCACGCAGGCCTTCGGTGTCCACCACGAAGGCGGAGCTATAGAGGTGGGTTCTGGATAAGAATTTTCTGATTTCCAATTCTTTGCCAATGATCATACGCTGTTTGTCGCCCACGATCCTGAGCTTGACGATGCGCCCCGAGCGACCCCGTTCGACGGGTTGCAGGGCCAGGATCCGGCCGAAGTCGATGCCCGAGCGCTGGCGGACAATTTCCGAAAGTTCTTCGGCCGTATAGCGTACGGTCCAGCGGTAGAAGTGACGGGTCTCCTGGTCGTAGTTGTTCAGGACGAGCGAAAGGATACGCTGGTCGGTGGTATGGCAGAAGGCAGGCGGAGCGCCAAGAATAAACTCGCGGGCAGCCTGTTCCTCTCTGTAGTCTTCCTGGCTGGAGACCCCCTCGGGCAGGTCCCTGACGGGCCGCAGGTAGGGATGGGGCTCCGGGGCCCAGCAGTTTTCAAAGCTTTCGGTCATCCCCCCGCAACATTTGTAGAAGCGGGCATCGCAGATTTCGTCGCCATAGCTGAGCACCTGTCCGTGGGTGGCTTGCAGGGCGGCTCTGACCTGAGGCGTGTCGCTGTGGGCAATGCCGTGGTAGCGCTGACAGTGGTCGTCGGCGCAGACGTCAAACAGCAGGTGGGCGTCGCGCTCGTACCAGCGGATATGCTCTTTCTCGCCTTGGGCATTGACCGTTTCCATGGGATAGGCAGCTCCGGCTTGGGCCGTCTCCGGGGGGCTGTCCTGCCGGCGGAGCTGTGCCAGCAGCCAGCTGCGTGAGATGATGGCATGGGCCTTGAGCAGTTCTTCGGGCGAGGCGGCGTTCATCTCCGAGGCAATGACACTGTAGAGATAGGATTCCAGGCCGATCAGGTTGATGGCGACAAGCTGTCCGTGCCCGTCTTGACGGAAACAGAGTGAGCCTTCGAACTGCTGCCGCTGGAGGCGCTCCCAGTGAAACTGCAGGCCGATGCGTACCTGTTCCAGCCAGAAACATCCCTGGCCGAGGGGTTCGAGCACGGCTGATGGCGGTAGCGTCAGCTCCTGGCCCCGATGGTCGCCGTCGCAACAGACCATCACCCGGCCGTCTGCTGCGGGAGAGGCTGTGTAAGTGCCGGCCGGCAGTGTCTGCGAGGAACCCTTGACTTGGAAACTGTCCGACAGGGAAAAAGCGATGCTTGGCGATGTCAGGATGCCAACGGAGAGCTGCGGCTCGTGATGGATGGAAGAGGTCTTCATAGCGTTATGGCAGGGACATGGGAAGTCGGGCCGATATGGCCTCGATATCCTTTTCCGGCAGGCAGACATCGGCATAGATCTGTATCAGCTCTTCGGGCGTGATTTGCTCGTAGTCGCTGCTGCGCGGAAAGATATAGTAGCCGCTCATTTCGACCGAGGCGGGGCTGGTGACGCGCTGCTGGGGGCCTTCGGCATAGAAACAGGCCGGCCGGTGTTGCAGCCGGGGGAAAAGCAGGGCGACAAAGCGCTTGTCGGCCGGCTCAAACCAAACCAGCAGGTTGATGCGGCTTTCCGGAGCCTCGTCCCGGACTTGCTCTCCGAACAATTGTACCAGGGTGCGGATTTGCCGGCAGGCGGCAGTTGCGTCGTGGCTTTCGATGAGCCAGCCAGTGCGGAGCAGGTTCTCCAGCACGTAAACCTGGCAGGCCCCTGTCTGCCGCAGTGGCCGGGCCCCTTGAGCCTTCCAGGCGGGATAATCGCATTGCAGGGGCATCAAGCCTTTGCTGCCGGCCTGGAAATGCTGGTGGTCGGGAGCGGAGGCGCCACAGCGGCCGCCGTTGTAAAACAGCACCAGGTCGCTCATTTCGCCCGCCAGCGAGAACCTCAGCTCCAGGTCCGACAATAGGGCCTGGGGCCGGTGGGCGACCGAGGGAATCGTATAGTGTTGCGGAAACACGGGAAAGGGATTCACCAGCAGGCGGAAATCCTCCGTACCGGGCAAGGGCAGCGCCTGTTGCTCGGGAGGCAGGCGGTGGGCACAGAGGAAGCAGGGACGGTCCACCTCGCCCTTGGCTGTGATCTTGGCCGAGGAGGAACCGATACGGGCGGGCAGGCAGATGAGCCGGATGCGGCACGAGTCGCCAAACCACAGGTCGCGGTAACGGGCCAGGCGCTGCGATTCGTAGTTCTGGCGGGCCAGCGGCCAGACGGCCAGTTGCTGCCGGAAAAAATCCTGATAGGCGGTCATGGGCGGTTCATTTGCTGCCGGGCTGCCAATTCCAGGCTACGGAGTTGGTCTTTATAGGCGTTGTTGGCATTGAGGCGTTCCAAAGTCATCGAGGCATCGGTGTTGTCTTCCCAGCGGCGGCAGAGATAAAGCTCGTCGTAGATGCGTCCTATCTTCCATCTTCTGGAGATGGCCAGGGCAACGGCATAGTCCTCGCCGTAGCTGGTGTTGGGAAAGAGTATCTCCCGGAGCAGGGGCGTGAAAAAGGCCCGGGGAGCTCCCAGCCCATTGATCCGAAGGGCATTGTTCTTGCCGTTGTCGTCGGTCCATTCGCGGTGGTCGATCAGGCCGGGTGGCAGCGTTTGGCGATTGAAGTCGCAGATGCGGTAGCTGCCCACCAGCATGGCGCATTGTTGGGTGTAGAAGCCTTCGACGATGCGGGCCAGGGTGTCGGGGGCGCTGTAGAGGTCGTCGCTGTCGAGCTGGACGGCAAAGCGTCCGCAACGATCGTCGAGAATGGCCGTGTTCCAGCAGCCGCCGATGTTCAGGTCCTGACGTTCGGGACGGATCACGACAAGCCGCTTGTCGCCGGCGGCAATCTCAAGCAGTTTCTCTGTTGTGCCGTCGGTCGAGTGGTTGTCCACCACGATTACGTTGAAGGCAAAGCGACATTGTTGCTCCAGGGCGGAGCCGACGGCATCGGCGATGGTGCGGATACGGTTGCGGACGGGAATGACCACCGAGGCTTCGACGGGGAAGTCGCCTTCGCCGAGCGACACGCTTTCTGTCGTGGGAGGCAGCCAGGCTCCTATTTGCCGCAGGTGGTCGGTACAGACGGCTTCCATTTCTATCTGGACTTCCCGGTTGCGGGGATTCACATAGGCAAACATGGCCTGTTCGTGGTCGGTCCGGGCCTCATCGGCGAGGGTGTAGAGCGTCTCTTTGAGGTGGACGATGCAGCGCTGGCGCGACAGGGCCAGCCGAAGGGCGTAGAAAGCGGCTGTGGCGCATTCGGGTAGGCTTTTCAGGGCCTTCCGGGCAGAGTCGGTATGTATCAGTACGACCTTGCCCAGGTCGAAATCGTCGCGCAAACTGCCTGCCTGGTAGTCGATGAGCGGGTGGGCCTGTCCCTCTTCGCGGTAGTCGGCATAGACCAGGGCGGCCTGGCTCATGACAGCGGTCTGTATGAGGCGCTGGAGGGCGGTCGGCCCCCAAAGGATGCGGTCGGGTGTCAGGCGGGAATCTGTCAGCATCAGGAAATAGTCGCCATGGATGCCCCGGATACTCTCCCTGAGGCTGGAAGTGTCACTGCAATAGTGGATTATGTCGCATGAAACCATGATATGGTGGATTGGATGACAATAGGTAAAGGTATTCCTTTTATTTGAGCCAGGCAAGCCTGTGATATTTTTTTTATTTTCTTATGGCGCTTTTCGGTGCCGACAATGTGCGGTGAGTGTTATCTTTGCAGCCTCTAAGCGAAAGTATGCAGTATTTTGGCGAAATCCTGTCGTTGACGGTGGCTGTCTCCTGGACCGCCACGGCTTTGTTTGCCGACATTGCCAGTCACCGGCTGGGCTCCCTGCCGCTCAACCTCATCCGCATGGCCCTTTCGCTGGTGATGCTGGCCCTCTTGCTTTGGATCGTCATCGGCGTGCCTTTCCCCCTCTATGCCGACAACCGCACCTGGCTGTGGCTGGCCCTGTCGGGTTTTGTAGGCTACGCTTTCGGCGATTACTGCCTGTTCAATTCCTATGTGATATTCGGTTCCAAGTTTGGACAGTTGTTCATGACCCTGGCCCCGCCCATGGCGGGAATCGCCGGCTGGTTCATGCTGGGCGAATCCCTGTCGTGGCACGCCTGGATAGCCATGCTCGTCACCCTGACGGGTATAGCCGTCTCGATTTTGGCAAGGGGCAACGATTCCCATCACCGGCTTGTCTTGAAACTGCCCTTGAAGGGGGTGCTTTTCGGCATCGGTGCCGGAGTGGGACAGGGCGTCGGACTGGTGTTGAGCAAGATCGGCCTGGATGCCTACGAAGCCGTCCTTCCGGCTGATGCGGCGGCTGCCATGCCGGTGATGCTGCCTTTTGCCGGGACATTCATCCGGGCAGTGGCCGGTTTTGTCAGTTTCTTCGCCATATTGTGGATGAGACGTTCGCTGGGTCGGATCGTGGTGGCCCTGCACGATCGAAAGGGCATGCTCTACGCCTTCCTGACCACATTCTTCGGTCCCTTCCTCGGCGTGTCGCTTTCGCTAATGGCTGTGCAGTATGCCCCGGCCGGCATCGCCTCAACGCTGATGGCTCTGACGCCGGTGCTGATCATTGCCCCTTACGCCATCATCAATCATCAGAAGATTTCGATGAAGGAAGTCATCGGTACGTTGGTGACGATGGCCGGTGTGGCCATGTTTTTCCTGTTGTAGGGTCGGCGGGGCAGGTTCAACGGGCCTGCAAACCCAGCAAGGGGAGGAGTTCGTCCATCCGGGAAATCTCCAGGTATGGCTGGGCGGGCTTTTCCGATTTCTCGTATTCCCAGATGTTGTCGGTGGTGATGTGGACGGCCTGGCCGCCGATGGCCAGCACCGGTGCGATATCCGACTTGAGTGAATTGCCCACCATGAGAAACTCCCGGGGACTTGCCTGAAGGCGTCCGAGCAGGTCGAGGTAGTTGTCCTGGTTTTTCTCCGAGACGATTTCAATGTGGTCGAAATAGGGTGTCAGCCCCGATTTTTGCAGTTTGCGCTCCTGGTCGAGCATGTCGCCCTTGGTGATGATGACCAGCCGGTAGTGCTGTTGCAGGATGGGCAGCACTTGCCCGACTCCGTCGTAGAGTTCGATGGGATGTTCGAGCATCCATTTGCCGATTTCCAGGATCTTTTCCATGTCGCGGGCAGGCATCTCGTAGTGGCTTTCGCGGGCGGCTGTCTCGATGAGCGAGAGGGTGTAGGCCATGACTCCGTAGCCATACCAGGGCATGTTGGCTGTCTCGGTGGCTACCAGGCGCGGATGCAGTTCCTCGGCCGACAGCCAGGGCTTGAGCAGGTCGGCAAGCTTTTGCTCGGCCTGGACAAAATAGACCGAATTGCGCCAGAGGGTGTCGTCGGCGTCAAAGCCGATGAGCCGGATTTGGGAAAGATCGGGTTTGAAGGGCATAGGCTACAGCAGTTTGAAAGGATCGGCATCGCGCCAGGCGGGGAAGGTCTCGCGGTAATGCGCCAGTTTCTCCTGGCTCAACTCGACGGTCTCGACGGCAGCCTGGCCTTCGGGCAGGTGGGTGAGCTGTCGTCCGATGGGATCGAAAACGACCGAGTGGCCGTTGTATTCAATGTCCAGTCCGTCGCGGCCCACCCGGTTGAGACCGCAGGCATAGACCTGGTTCTCGGTGGCCCGGGCTTCGAGCAGGTTGTCCCAGGAGGCGATGCGAACGGCCGGCCAGTTGGCCACACAGATCATCAAATCATAGCCCAATGCGACGTTGCGGCACCAGACCGGGAAACGCAGGTCGTAGCAGACGATGAGCAGGATTTTCCAGCCTTGGTACTCGACGATGCAGGGCTCTTTGGCGTTAGAGGACATCAGTTCGCCTTCGACACCGATGCGGAACAGATGCCGCTTGTCGTGAAAAACAGCCTTCCCGTCGGGATGGAAAAAGAAGCCCCGGTTGAAATAGCGGGTGCCCTGTGCCGTCTCTTCCCTGGCGGCAAAGGAGCCCGTCACGGCCAGATGGTTTTCGCAGGCTATGGCCTGCAGTCGGCGCAGGGTTTCACTGTCGCTGGTCCGGGCAATCCTGACCACGTCGCTGCCGAAACCGTTGAAACACATCTCGGGCAGGACGGCCAGGTCGCTCTTTCCTTTGAGCGAGCGGAGGATGTCGCCGTAGTGCTGGAGATTGGCGTGGGCGTCCTCCCAAATGATATCGGTCTGTATGAGGCTGATTCTCATGGTGTTTATTCCAAGCGGAAGTTTTCGGGATGCTTGGCCGTGGTATGGCGGTAATACTCCTTGACAGCCTTGATGTCGGCTTGTTCGTCGCCCGTGGGGTAGAACACCTCGTCGATGCCCACGTGTTTCTTCCCGTAGTCGATGCGGGTGATGACGATGGGCACCTGTGACTTGACGGCGATGTAGTAGAAACCTTTCTTCCAGTCGGGATTGGGCTTGCGTGTGCCCTCGGGGGTGATGGCCAGGCACAACTCGGTCGTGTGTTGGAACTTTTCGGCCAGTTGGGTGGTCATGTGGGCCCGTCCGCCTCTGCGGTCCACTGGAATGCCGCCTATCCAGTTGAAAAACAGGTTGAAAGGAAAGAAAAACCATTCTTTCTTGATGAGGAAGCGTCCTTGCCGGTCTTCGGCGACGGCAGCCAGCTTGCCCATCACGAAGTCCCAGTTGCTGGTGTGGGGAGCGATGACCATGACACAGTGCTTGATGTCACGCTGACGGTCTTCGGCCGTCCAGCCGGCGCACTTGAGTATGAATCGGGCAATTCGCTGTTTGAGTTTCATAGGGCTTCACGTATCTGGGTGGAAGAAATGTCCATTTGGGGCGCATCGGCGAAAAGCCTGACCCGCTCCCATCCTTCGGGCACCTTGTTGGAGGCGCCGGGACGGGGATAGACCAGGATGTCGTAGTGTGCCAAAAGGTATTCGTGGTCTTTCCATTGGGCAAACTTGTCGAGGTTGTCGCCGCCGATGATGAGCGAGAAAACCCGGTCGGGATATTTCTCCGACAAGGCCTGCAAGGTTTGCGTGGTGTAGGAGGGGCGGGGCAGTTGCAACTCGATGTCGCAGACCTGGAACCAGGGATAGTCCTTCAGCGCCTGGCGCACCTGTTCGAGCCGCTGGGCGGCATCGGCCAGGGCCTGTCCCTGCTTGAAGGGATTGAGCGGGCTCACCACGAACCATACCTCGTCGAGCAGACCGCTGTGGCGGAAATAGTCTGCCACAGCGATGTGACCGCTGTGTATGGGGTGGAAGCTGCCGCCGAAAATCCCGGTACGTATCATCTCAGAGCACGTTGAGTATCTGTTCCTTCATTTGTTCGAGTTCGTCTTTCATGCAGACGACTATGCGTTGCATCTCGGCCTGGTTGGACTTGGAGCCCAGGGTGTTGATTTCCCGGCCCATCTCCTGGATGATGAAACCCAGTTTCTTGCCTTTGCCACTGCCTTCCTCCTGCATGGTCTGGCGGAAGTACTGGCAGTGGTTGCTCAGGCGGGTCTTCTCCTCGGTGATGTCGAGCTTCTCCAGGTAGTAGATGAGCTCCTGCTCGAAACGGTTCTTGTCGTAGTCCTGCTGGCCGAGTTTTTCCAAGGCGTCGGTCAGGCGGCCTTTGATGCGGGCAATCCGGTCGGCTTCGTAGGGCTCGACCTGGGCGAGCAGGTCTTCGATGTTGCTCACCTTCTCCTCGAAGAAGCGCGCAAGCATGCGTCCCTCCTGCAGGCGGAAATCGATGAGATGGTCCACGGCCTTGTCGAGCAGGTCGCGCACGGTTTCCCATTCGTCTTCGTCTATTTGCCGGCTTTCGTTTTTCAGCACATCGGGCAGTTTGAGCAGCACGGGCCAGGGGTCTTCGGTCATGGGAATGCCCAATTGGCGGGAGGTCTGGCACAGTTTGTCGTAGTAGGATTCGAGCAGCTCGGTGTTGATGCTGGTTTCGGTGCCCGGATTCATGTTCTCGGTATAGATGGACAGATCCACCTTGCCGCGCTCCAGGCGGGTGAGCAGACTGTTGCGGACCTCGTTCTCCCAATCCTTGTACAAGGGGGAAATCTTCATGTAGAGGTCCATCTGTCGGCTGTTGAGCGACTTGATTTCCACTGTGACTTTCTTTCCGTTGATTTCGGCTTGCTCTTTGCCATAGCCGGTCATGGACTGTAACATAGGCGTTATTTTTGGTCTTCTTTTCTGATCTGGACCCGGCGGATCTTGCCGCTGATGGTCTTGGGCAGTTCATCGACAAATTCCACGACACGCGGATACTTGTAGGGTGCGGTGGTGACTTTGACGTGATGCTGGATTTCCTTGATGAGCGCCTCCTTGTCGGCGTTGCGGTATTCCTTGGCCAGCACGATGGTGGCTTTGACCACTTGGCCGCGGATTTCGTCGGGCACGCCCGTGATGGCGCATTCCACCACGGCCGGATGGGTCATCAGGGCGCTCTCCACCTCGAAGGGACCGATGCGGTAGCCTGAACTCTTGATGACGTCGTCGGTGCGGCCGACAAACCAGAAATAGCCGTCCTGGTCGCGCCAGGCCACATCGCCCGTATGGTAGAGGTTGTCGTGATAGACTTCGCTGGTGCGGGCCGGATCGCGGTAGTATTCCTTGAACAGGCCGCAGGGACGGCCGTGGTCGGTGTGGAAGACAATCTCGCCCTGTTCTCCTTCTTCGGCCACGCGACCGTCGGCGGTGAGCAGGTCCATGTCGTAGGCCGGATTGGGCACGCCCATCGAACCTGGCTTGGGCTCCATCCAGGGGAAGGTGCCGATGGTCATGGTCGTCTCGGTCTGGCCGAAGCCTTCGCGCAGCTTGATACCGGTATTTTTGTAGAAGGTGTCATAGACCGATGGGTTGAGCGGCTCGCCGGCCACCGTGCAATAGGTGAGCGAGCTCAGGTCGTAGGCGGCCATGTCCTCGCGGATGAGGAAGCGGTAGATGGTGGGCGGTGCGCAGAAGGAAGTGATGTGGTATTGCTCTATCATCTTGAGGATGTCGGCGGCGGCGAATTTCTCGTGGTCATAGACAAAGACGCAGGCACCGACGAACCACTGGCCGTAGAGTTTGCCCCAGACAGCTTTGCCCCAACCGGTGTCGGCCACCGTCAGGTGCAGGCTGTTTTCGTTGAGGTTGTGCCAGTATTTGGCTGTGATGATGTGGCCGATGGGGTAGGTGAAGTCGTGGGCCACCATCTTGGGCTCGCCGCTGGTGCCGGAGGTGAAGTACATGATGCAGATGTCGTCGTTGTCGTTGACATGCGCGGGACGGACAAAGGCCGGTGCCTGGGCGATGCCCTGTTGGAAGTTTTCCCAGCCCTGGGGATAGATGCCGCCCACCGAGACGAGTTTCTCCAAGGTGGGGGATTCGGGCAAGGCGGCCTGGATATGGTCGAGGATGACCTGTTCGCCGGCGGCGACAATCATCTTGATGCCCGCCGAGTTGTTGCGATAGACGATGTCTTTCTTGGTGAGCAGATGGGTGGCCGGAATGACCACGGCGCCCAGTTTGTGCAGGGCGACAATCGAAAACCAGAATTCGATGCGGCGTTTGAGGATGAGCATCACCTTGTCGCCCCGACCGATGCCCAGGCTTTGGAAGAAGGAGGCCGTCTGGTCGGAATAGTGTTTGATGTCTGCAAAAGTGTACTCCCTGTGCTCGCCATGGTCGTTGGTCCAGCACAATGCACGCTTGCCGGGCTGCTCGGCGGCCCAGGCATCGACAACGTCGTAGCCGAAGTTGAAATGCTCGGGGATGATGAATTCGAGGTGTTGACGGAAATCCTCCATGGAGGAGAATTCCACTTGTTTGAGATATTTGTCCAGGATCATTGTTTTTCTTTTAGCAGTGTGTTTACATGATGATGGCGAAGAAACGGACACGTTTGCCGTTCAGCGCTTTCATGGCATGGGGTTTGGTCGAATCGAAATAGATGCTGTCCCCCTCGTTCAAGATCAACTCCTTGCCGTCGATGATGAGCAGCATCGTGCCTTCGAGCACCATGTTGAATTCCTGCTCGGGATGGCTGTTCATGTGCAGCTCCGCGATGGGGGTGTCATTGGGTTCGACTGTGACGATGAACGGTTCGGCCTTGGCGTTTTTGAAGCCCATGGCCAGGGCCTGGTATTTGTAGGCTTTCTGCCGTTCGACAGACAGTCCTTTGTCCTTGCGGGTGAGGAAATAGCTGCTCATGTAGGGCTCTTCGCCCGAAATGAGGGCCGATGGCTGGATGTTGAACTTGTTGGCGAAACTGCAAATGAAATTCATGGGAATGTCCACGGTGCCGCTCTCGTATTTTTCATAGTCGTCTGCGCTGACGTCGCAAAGGGCGGCCACTTCCTGGATGGTCATGTCAACGGCATCGCGCATACCGCGCAGCCGCTCGGCGATTTGTCGGATCTGGTCGTTCATAGTGTGTCGGTTGGAAAGAAATGCTTTATTGACGGCAAAAGTAGTGCAATTCAAGGCCATTCGCAAATATAATTTCAGACCCTGTCTGCGATGTGTCATTTTTTTGAAACCCGGTATGAGGCAAGAAATTGAATGATATTTACTACTTTTGTGCTCACGGCATGCCGTCGGCTGTTCAGGCCGCTGGAACCTGTTGTTTTGAATAATTTTCAGCAAAATGATAATGAGAACATTGAGTACTTCATTGGGTATTATGGCCGTCGCCACCCTGCTGATGACGGCATTCACCCTTCAGGCGCAGCCGCGCCCCCGTCCCTTTGAGAATCCCAACCTGTCGTTTGAAGATCGTGCCGCCGATCTGGTACGTCGTCTGACGCTTGATGAAAAGGTTTATATGATGATGGACAACAGTCGGGCGGTCCCGCGCCTGGGCATCGATGAGTACGCCTGGTGGAACGAAGCCCTGCACGGAGTGGCTCGTTTCGGTCATGCGACGGTTTTTCCGCAGGCCATCGGCATGGCTGCCACCTTCGACGATGAAGCGCTATTGCGCACTTTTACGGCTGTCAGCGACGAAGGCAGGGCGAAATCGACCGACAGTCGTCGGGAAGGTAAGCGCGGCAGATACCATTTTCTGACCTACTGGACTCCTAATGTCAATATTTTTCGCGACCCACGCTGGGGCAGGGGACAGGAAACCTACGGCGAGGATCCTTATCTGACAACCCGTATGGGACTGGCCGTGGTTCGCGGACTGCAAGGTCCGGATGACAGTCGCTATGCCAAGGCCTACGCCTGTGCCAAGCATTTTGCCGTGCACAGCGGCCCGGAATGGAACCGCCATAGTTTCAATGCTGCCGACATCGATGCTGCCGATCTCTGGGAGACCTATCTGCCGGCTTTCAAAGCGCTGGTCACCGAGGGCAACGTCAAACAGGTGATGTGTGCCTATCAACGCTATGAAGGCAAGCCCTGCTGCGGCAGCGACCAACTGCTCATCGATATCCTGCGCAACAGGTGGCATTATCAGCATTATGTGGTGAGCGACTGCGGCGCCATCGACGACTTCTATAAGGAAGGCCGTCATGAAACCCATCCCGATTCAGCCTCCGCTGCCGCTGATGCCATCCTCAAAGGAACCGACCTGGAATGTGGCCGAAGTTACCGTTCCCTGCCCGATGCCGTCCGGCGCGGACTGATCCGCGAATCCCAGCTTGATGTGAGCCTGCGTCGTCTGATGAAAGCCCGCTTTGAACTGGGCGACTTCGATCCCGACAGTCTGGTGGAGTGGACACAGATACCTCTTTCGGTAGTCAATTGTCAGGCTCATAAGGATCTGGCTCTGGAGATGGCACGCAAGTCGATGGTTTTGCTGCAGAACAATGCTCAAACCCTGCCCTTGTCACCTGGCACGAAGGGGCTGTTGGTGATGGGTGCCAGTGCCTCTGATTCGATTATGCAGCGTGGCAATTATGAAGGTATCCCCTATCATACGGTGACCATCCTTGACGGCATCCGTTCGAAACTGTCCTCGATGGTGCCTTACGTTAGCACCCCGGTTTTGCTTGATCGCCCCGCCCAGGCTTATGTGGATTCGCTCATGGCCGTGATACCTCCATGCGAGACGGTGATATTCGTGGGCGGTATCACACCGCAGCTAGAAGGAGAATCGATGCGCGTCAGCCATCAGGGCTTCCGCGGCGGCGACCGTACCACCATTGAGCTGCCCGAGGTACAGCGGCTCATTGTCAAGGCACTTGCCGAGGCGGGAAAGACCGTTGTTTTTGTGAACTGTTCGGGTTCGGCCATGGGACTGTTGCCCGAATCGCAGCGGTGTGCTGCCATCCTGCAGGCCTGGTATCC
>JAGDCW010000142.1 GCA_017958305.1 Bacteroidales bacterium
GTGGGTTTAGAGTACCATCTTTTCGATGGGCAGCACCAGGATGCCTTTGGCTCCGATGGCCTTGAGCTGGGCGATGATCTCCCAGAAGCGTTTTTCCTCGACCACCGAGTGGACCGACGACCAGCCGCTTTCGGCCAGGGGCGTCACCGTGGGCGATTCCATGCCGGGCAACAGGGCGCAGACGTCCTGGATCTTGTCGTTCTGGATGTTGAGCATGATGTATTTCTTGCCTTCGGCCTCGCGGATGGCGTTGAAACGGAACATCAATTCCTCGAGGATGGCCCGTTTTTCGGCATCGATGTCGGGATTGACGATGAGCAGGGCTTCCGACTGCATCACCACTTCCACCTCCTTGAGGCGGTTGGTGACCAGCGTGCTGCCCGAGCTGACAATGTCGAAGATGCCGTCGGCCAGGCCGATGCCCGGGGCGATCTCGACCGACCCGGTGATGACGTGGATCTCGGCCTTGACGTTGTTCTTTTTGAGGAAATTGCGCAGGATATTGGGATAGGAGGTGGCAATCTTCTTGCCCTGGAACCACTCCACTCCGGTGTAGTCCTCGTCCTTGGGGATGGCCAGCGACAGACGGCAGCGGCTGAAGCCCAGGCGCTGGGCGATATCGGCGGCTTCCTCGCGCTCGACATATTCGTTCTCGCCGACGATACCGGCATCGGCCACGCCCGAAGCCACCGACTGGGGGATGTCGTCGTCGCGCAGGAACAGTATCTCCAGCGGGAAATTCTTGGCTGGCACGAGCAAAATGCGTTTTCCGGCATCGATCTTGACGTTCGCTTCCTGCAACAGGGCCATCGTGTCTTCGTACAGACGGCCTTTTCCTTGAATGGCAATTCTCAACATAGTTCTATCGTTTTTCAGTTTGTCCTTTTCGTCCGCCCAAGGGCGGGGCTTTTCCGTTAAATAAAAGGGGACCTGCTTGTAACGGCAAGTCCCCTTATCTTGTGCATACGACAACAGACCACCGTTTACTGACGTTGGGTATGGTGATGGCCGTGATGTTTGTCGTACTTGATCATCTTTTCTTTTCGATGGGGCAAAAATACAGTATTTTATCCATTCACAAAAAAAATCGTCCGAAAAAGTGATGCCAGGCGCCGGCAGTCTCATCGGCAGAGGTCCCGGCCGGCGGCCTGCGAAGACTCGTAGCGGTCGAGGGCCTTGGCGGTGAGCTGGCGGCCCACATCGGCTATCTCCTTGGCGTGGGAATAGCCATAGACGCCGTGATAGGAGTCGAAAGGCAGGCTCACGAGCACGTCGGGCGGACACAGTTCGATGCCCATTCGGGCGATGGTATGGTTCATGATGCCGAAACTGCGCTGCAGGATGGAGAAATAGTTGCTGTCGGCGTCGATGGGCAGTTTGCTGCGGCGGCTGTCGGACAGGAGCTGTTTCATCTGCTGGCTGGTTTCGCGCTGTTCCTTGAATAGCATGGTGCCCCGCACACTGGCCTGGCGCACCCGGCGCAGAATCTGGCGGCGCTCGCCTGCCAGCGTGTCCTTGAGCAGCGTGAGGGCTTCTTCGCGGATAGCCTCCTCGTTGTCTTCATAGGCCTGGCGCGTCTCCAAAAAGTCGCCGATCTCCTCGGCGTCGATCTGGTTCACATTGAAGCCCACCAGGATATCTCCTTCGGTGCGGGCCACTCGGTTCAGGGGGAAGGTGTTGGCCATGCCGCCGTCGACCAGCGTATGGCCCTTCCATTTGACAGGACGGAACATCGAAGGGATCGATATTGAAGCACGGATGGCATCGAACAGCGGCCCGTCGCGCAGGATGACCTCCTCGCCCGTGTGCAGGTCAGTGGCCACAGCTGTGAAAGGAATCGCCAGGTCCTCGATATTGACATTGGGCACCCGTTTTTTGATGGCGTTGATCACCTTGTCGCCTTTGACCAGGTAGTTGCGGCTCAGGGAGAAATCCATCAGGCGCACCACCTTGACCGGATCCAGCCCATAGAGCCATTCCTTGAAAACATCCAGGCCACCGGCTGCAAAGATGCCGCCCACCAGGGCACCGGCCGAAGCCCCGGCCACCGAGGTGATTTCATAGCCGCGCGACTGCAACTCTTCGATGGCTCCGATGAAGGCAAAGCCCCGGGGGCCGCCGCTGGCCAACACCAATGCAACTTTCTTCTTATTCATAATCAATGGAATGGATGA
>JAGDCW010000022.1 GCA_017958305.1 Bacteroidales bacterium
AAAGCGCTCCAGATGATAGACATCCACCTCTATGCCACTGGTATCGACGATGGCGTCGTTCACCACGATACGCTCGGGCGACACCTTTTCAGGAGCATCCTGGCTGCGGGTGCGGAACTTGTAGAACAAGCCGGCGTTCTTAAGTTTCTGCTCATCGGTGGCGCCGTCACCCTCGGAAGGACGAAAGTTGATGAGCTTCTCGCTGTCGAGCGCATAATAGAGGATGTGGAAGCCAATCAGCTTTTTGAGCTCGGCCTTGGGAAGCGAGGCGATGTCGGTCGTACCATAGCGGTTCTGCAACCAGGTACGCATGGCCGCGTCGTCGGGGGCCATCACCGTGAGAATGCTGCGTCCTTGCAGCAAAGCGGTATAGCCGCAGGAATCCACTCCCTGCAGGAACAGCGTGTAGTTGCCCTTGTCCTGCAGGATTTCATAGAGACTGCCCTTGATCCAGTCGGGTTCATCGTAATAGCGCATCATATCGTTGCGGCAGGAGGCTGCAAGGCCCGCCAACAGCACGATCAAGACGCTTGTCCGAAACAAACTGCCCCTTCTTCGCATAAGTCTGTAGTCTTGGTTTGTTAATTTTTGACACAATTATTTGGCGAAGATAGGGCAAAAAAAGCATACACCAGCCGCCGGGCCGGATTTTAACAATGTTAAAATGAAAAATTTCAGTTTTCTGCCGGGCAGAGCAAGGCGACAGTCTGTGCCAGATCGGCGAAAACCAGGCCAAGCATGGTGCCGTCGTTCAGGGCCGAAGGCGTGCCCTCGTCGCCCGACTCACACACCGACTGCACGATAGGCACCTGGGCCAGCAGGCGGCAGCCCGTCTCCAGGGCCAGCGACTTGCCGCCGTCGCGTCCGAACAGGTAGTAGCGGTGGTCGGGCAGCTCGGCCGGAGTGAACCAGGCCA
Organism: Bacteroidales bacterium; assembly: GCA_017958305.1. Classification (GTDB taxonomy): domain Bacteria; phylum Bacteroidota; class Bacteroidia; order Bacteroidales; family UBA1402; genus UBA1757. Next base: position 917 of record JAGDCW010000022.1, read on the forward strand.
TGTTCTCGACAATGCCCAGGATGGGCACATCGACCTTTTCATTCTGAAACATATCCACTCCCTTGCGGGCCGCGGCCAGGGCCACCTGCTGCGGGGTGGTGACCACGATGGCGCCGGTCAGTTGCAGACTTTGGATCAGGGTCAGATGGATATCGCTCGTGCCGGGAGGCAGATCGATGAGGAAATAGTCCAGCTCGCCCCAATAGCCCTCGTTGATGAGCTGTTTGAGAGCGTTGGAGGCCATGCCGCCGCGCCAGAGCACCGCCTGGGAGGGATCGACAAAGAAGCCAATCGACAGGATCTTGACCCCGTACTTTTCGACAGGCACGATCAGGTCGCGGCCCTCGACATTCTTCAGCACCGGACGGGCATCCTCGATGCCGAACATCTTGGGGATGGAAGGGCCGAAAATATCCGCGTCCAGCAATCCGACCCGGTAGCCGGCACGGGCCAGCGCCACGGCCAGGTTGGCCGAAACGGTCGATTTGCCTACCCCGCCCTTGCCCGATGAGATGGCAATGATGTTCTTCACCCCTTTCAAGGGCTTTTCCTCGGCAGGGTGCTGCGCGGCCTGCTTCTTGAATTTGAGCGAGATGTTGCCTTTGATGTCGATGTCTTCACCGACAAATGTGAGGATGGCCGACTCGGCGGCTTTGACCACCGATTTGATGAAGGGATCGTTCTCTTTTTCGAAAACCAGCGAGAAACTCACCCGGCGTCCGTCTATACGGATGTTGTCCTCGACCATGCCGGCTTCGACCAGGTTCTTGCCGCTGCCGGGATAACGCACCTTTTCGAGGGCTTCGAGAATCAGTTTGGGATAGATCGTCTCCATAGCTTGTCAGATATTGCGGGCCGAACGGCCGAAACTGCGGTACTCGTCGGGCTCGATCTCCTCCTCAGGTTCCTGCCAGGCCGCTTCCTTGGGCAGGGAAAGACGCAGGTATTTGATGCTCAGCCCGCGGGCGAGCCACTGCTTTTCGTAAAAGGTCTGGATGTCGGGCAGGCTGGCGGCGCCCGGCTGCCTCAGCCCCGTGCGGGGATCGGTCTGGAAGCCGTCGCGGTAGAGGTCGTCGCTGCGGTATTGGGCCGTCAGGCGGTTGGCCGCCATCATGGCCTCGGTATATTCAAACAGGAAGCGGCTGTCGGTCTTGAGATGGACACAGCCGCCGGCCTTGAGCATGCGGGCGTACTGCTGCATGAAACGGGTCGAGGTGAGCCGCTTGCGCAGTTTTTTCATCTGGGGATCGGGAAAGGTGAGCCAGATTTCGGATACCTCGTCGGGGGCGAAGAACTGCGACAGGAACTCGATGTGGGTGCGCAGGAAAACGACGTTTCCCAGACCCTTTTCTGCGGCCTCGCGGGCCCCGGTCCACATGCGGGCCCCTTTGATGTCGATGCCTATGTAGTTCTTGTCGGGGCAGGCCTGGGCCAGGCCCACGGCATATTCACCCTTGCCGCAGCCCAGTTCCAGCACGATGGGCCGGTCGTTGCCGAACACCTCCTCGTGCCAGCGGCCTTTGAGGGGGTGGTCCTGGCTGGCGTAGTCCGACTGGGCGAATTCATAGACATGCCCCCAGGAGCGCATGTCCTCGAACTTCTTGAGCTTGTTCTTCCCCATCTCGGACTGTTACTCCAAAACGGTCACCCAGCCGTATTTGTCGGGCAGGTCGCCATACTGGATGCCACGCAGGGTATGATAGAGTTTTTCGCAGACCGGACCCGGCTCGCCGTTTTTCGAGAAGACGTAGCTCTTGCCCGTGTCGGCGTCGTCGATGCGGCCCACAGGGCTGATGACAGCGGCGGTGCCGCATTCGCCGGCTTCCTCGAAATCGGCCAGTTCCTCGACCAGGACACGGCGCCGGATCACCTCCATGCCCATGTCGGCGGCCAACTGCTGAAGACTCTTGTTGGTGATGGAGGGCAGGATGCTGTTCGAAGCCGGGGTGACGTATTCATTGCCGCGGATCATGAAGAAATTGGCCGGGCCGCATTCGTCGAGATATTTCTTTTCCTTGGGATCGAGATACAGCACGGCCGAATAGCCGCCGTCGTGGGCGATGGCACCAGCACGCAGCGAAGCCGCATAGTTGCCGACCACCTTGACATTGCCCGTCCCCTGGGGGGCGGCACGGTCGAACTGACGCAGGATGACCACATTGGTAGGCTTGAAGCCGGCCTTGAAATAGGGGCCGACCGGCGTGACAAACACCAGGAAGAGGTATTCCTCGGAGGGGTTCACCCCCACACGGGCCTGGGTGCCCACCAGCAGGGGTCTGATATAGAGAGCTGCGCCGCTTTCGTAGGGCGGCACAAAACGTTCGTTCAGCTTGACAGCCTTGAGCACGGCGGCCTTGAATATCTCTTCGGGGGGAGCCTGCATCAGGATGGCGGCGGCCGACGACTGCATGCGCTTGGCATTCTCGTCGAGGCGGAAAATCCTGATACGTCCGTCCTTGCCCTTGAAGGCTTTCAACCCTTCAAAAGCCTCCTGTCCGTAGTGCAGGCAGGTGGCAGCCATGTGCATGGGGATGTACTCCGAGGAGGATACTTCGAGCTCTCCCCACTGTCCGTTGCGCCAGTAGCAGCGTACATTGTAGTCGGTGGGCAGATAGGAGAACGATAACGATGACCAATCGATTGATTCCATAGTGGCAATGTGTTTTTTTCGGGGCATAAAGGTACTGCTTTTACTCAAAAGTACCGCATGAGTGGAACAAGAATTACATTTTGTTTCTATTTTTGCGCTCTGAAACGAAACCTTTATTATAACCGATATGAAAAGAATCTGTTTTTCCTTTGCTTTGCTGGCTGTCGTCGCCACCCTGTCCACAGGAATGGACGCCCAGCAGCCCACCCGTGAGCAGTTGGAGGCCATGATCGCCCAGATGCCGCGCATCCCCTCGACCGACCAGGTTCGCACCGGCCGCCTCGACAACGGGCTCACCTATTTCATCCGTCACAACGAGCTGCCCGCCGGCCGTGCCGAATTCTACCTGGCCACCAACGTGGGTGCCATCCAGGAGGAATATCCCGCCCAGGACGGCCTGGCCCATTTCCTGGAGCACATGTGCTTCAACGGCACCCAGCATTTTCCCGACAAGGGCATCCTCAACTACCTGCGCAGCATCGGCGCCGAGTTTGGCCGCAACATCAACGCCTCCACCGGTTTTGAAGAAACCCAGTACATGCTCAACAACATTCCCGTGGAGCGTGCCGGCGTGGTGGACAGCTGTCTGATGATCCTCTGCGACTATGCCCATTTCGTGCTGAACCAGCCCGAAGAGATCGACAAGGAGCGCGGTGTCATCATCGAGGAACGCCGTCAGCGCCGCACAGCTTCCTGGCGCACCATGGAGCGTGCCCTGCCCTACTATTTCGGTCCCGACAGCAAACAGGCTTCCTGCACCCTGATCGGCTTGCAGGAGCATCTCGAAAGCTTCACGCCCGAGAGCATCGTCAGCTTCTACCACACCTGGTACCATCCCGGCAACCAGGCTGTCATCGTGGTGGGCGACGTGGATGTGGACCGCACCGAAGCCAAGATCAAGGAGATTTTCTCCGTCATCCCGCTCAAGGAGAATCCCCAGCCCAAGCCCCTGCAGGTCATTGCCGACCATGCCGAGCCGCGTGTGGGCATCCTGACCGATCCCGAGACCACCTCTCCCAGCATCGAACTGATCTGGCACGGACAAGCCATGCCTGAGATGATCCATGCCACGGCCGCCGGCATCGCCACCGACCTGGCCAAGGAAATCCTGGGCTCTGTAGCTGCCGAGCGTTTCAACGACATCACCTCCAAGCCCGGCTCGTCCTTCCTGAGCGGCAGCTTCGGTTTCGGCGACCTCATCTATGAGGACATCGAGGCCATGATGGGCGATGTCTCCCTGCGAGAAGACAACCTTTTGGGCGGTTTCCGCGATTACTACACCGAACTGCTGCGCCTCACCCGCTACGGCATCACCGATGCCGAGTTCAACCGGGCCAAGACCGAGCTGCTCTCGCAGTTGGAGCGCCAGGTGAACAGCGCCGACACCCGTCAGAACCCGCAGTTTGTCCGTCCTATCATCAACCATTTCTTCGACCAGAAACCCCTGCTGGAGCCCAAAGATCAGTATGAGCTGACCCAGATGGTGATGGCCCAGATCAACACCCAGGTCATCAACCAGATTGCCGCCCAGATCGGCGGACACGCCAATCTGGTGGTGCTCTACAACGGTCCTGAGAAAGAAGGCATCGCCACTCCGACAGCCGAGCAGCTGCTGGCTGTCATGACCGAGGTCGAATCGTCCAATATCAGTGCCTTGGAAGGCGAGGAAATTCCTGAGTCCTTCCTCGATCCCGCCACCTTGAAGGGAGCCAAGATCAAGAAAGCCGGCACCACGCTCTACGGCGCCACACAGTGGACCCTGAAGAACGGCGTGAAAGTGGTGGTCTATCCCACCGACCTGGCCAAGGACCAGATCTTGTTCAACCTGCATAAGGACGGCGGTCTGAGCCTTGTTCCGACCGAAGACCTGGCCTCCTTCGACGACAATGTCCTGAGCCTGATGCGCAGCAACTCGGGTGTTTCCCAGTTCCCGGGCACCATGGTGGCCAAGATGCTCACCGGCAAGAATGTCCGTGTCAACCCCTATTTCGATGCCCTGGAGCACGGCATCAACGGCAGCTCCACGGTCAAGGACCTGGAGACGGCCCTGCAACTCGTCTATCTCTGCTTTACCGATCCCCGCTTCGACGAGGAGGAATGGCAGAACGGCATCGACCAGCTCCAGGCGGTCCTGCCCAACCTGGTCAACCAGCCCAACTACAAACTGCAGACCGAGCTCTACAAGACCATCTACAACCATCCTCGCCGTGAGATGATCTCGGCCGAAAAACTTGCGCGCGCCGACCTGGCCACCTTCGAGAAGAACTACCGCCGGCTGTTTGCCGATGCCGCCGGTGCCACCTTCTTTGTCGTGGGCGATGTGGATGTCGAGGCTTTCCGTCCGCTGGCCGAGAAATACCTGGGCTCGCTGCCTGCCGGCAAGAAACCATTCAAGTGGGTCGATCAGAACGAAGACATCGCCAAGGGCGAGATCGAGAATGTCTTCAAGGTAGATATGCAAACGCCCAAGAGCACCGTTTTGCAGGTCTATAGTGCCGATATGCCTTACTCTTACGAGAAGGATGCCATCATGGAAGCCGTTTCCTACATTCTGGACATGCGCTACACCGAGAGCCTGCGCGAAGAGGAAGGCGGCACCTATGGTGCCCAGACCGTATGCACCATGGAGCGCCGGCCCAAACCGGTGGCCCTGATCCAGGTGGTCTTCGAATGCCGTCCGTCGCTTTGCGACAAGTTGCGCCAGCTGGCCATCGACGGTATGAAGGATCTGGCCCAAAACGGTCCCACCGACGAGGAAATCGCCATGGCCAAGCTCAACTTGCAGAAGAACATTCCGGAGAGCCGTCAGCGCAACGCCTGGTGGTTGAATGGTTTGGAAATCAACAACTTGTTCCATGAAGACCGCGACCAGGCCTACGAGGCTGCCGTCAACGCGCTCAGCGCCGCTTCTGTCAAGGCCTGCCTGCAGGAAATTATGAACCAGCGCAACTTTATCGAGTTGGTTATGAAACCTGCCGCCACCGCCGAAGCGGAATAAATCCAAAGGGGGAAAGTTCCCCTTTCCCCCGCTACGGCCAAATTGAAAACACAGCCCTCCGAGCACGGATTCCCTCGTACTTGGAGGGCTGTGTGCATAGTTGCAAAAGATTTTGTTAGTCGCTGAGGCGGGCGCGGGTCATGCCGGTCTTCATCAGGAAATCGATCTCGACGGGGGTGCGCTCGGCATTGTCCTGCACGTAGATTCTCACCTGCTCTTCTTCCACGGTACGGCCCTTTTCGGTTTTGGGTGCCATCTGCGAGAAGCGGTGGCACTCGACCGTCCGGTTGCCGACCTTGAGTTTTTCACGGCCG
>JAGDCW010000143.1 GCA_017958305.1 Bacteroidales bacterium
TCCGGATCGTAGATATAGGTGAGCGGCACGAAATCTATGTGTTTGTAGGTGTTGACATCGTAGCGGTAGTAGTATTGGTTGAAGGGAGCTGTCTGGGCCAGCAGCTTGGCAAAGTCCTGGATCGTGTAGTAGGCCCCTTGGTAGCCGACTACGCCCATTTCTTCTCCCAAATCATATTCCCCATCCGCATCCTCGTCGTCATACAACTGGCCGGCCACGACCACCAGGCTGCCGTCGCTGTAGGCCCCGGTGGTGGCATCGGGGGTGACGGCGGCTGCCGCAGGCGTGTAGGGATAGGTGTATTTGCGCGCTTTGTCGGGGGTGTAGGCACTTTGGGCCATGGCCGTGGCGGCTGTCTCGTTGCCCCAGTAGGAACGGGCGTTGAAAGGATCGTTCCAAGCCCAGGTGGCCGTAGGCGTCCAAGCCGGATTGATGTCCTTGAGCAGTTTGCCCTGGTTGTACTGGTTGCCGATCCAAAAGCCGTTGTAGGCCAGCTTGATCTCCTTGCCGCTTGTAGTGGTGTGGTTCTCGCTGCCGTTCTTCGAAAACAAGGTGGCGGCTACATCCAAAAACACTTCTATGCCGGCCAGCACGCGCTCCACATGGATTTCGACCGGATGGCTGCGGGCTGCCTCAGGCGTTTTGCAGATGCTGGCCAGATCGACCGGGGTGCTGGTGACCACCTGGTTGTCGCCATCGTAATAGACCGAGTTCGACATGACAAAGGCACCGGCCGACTGGGTGGCCACGCTGCTGCTCACAAGCATGGCCCTCATTTCGGCTTCGGTCTTGCCTTTGATGCTGGCCAGGTCGTAGGGCGAGTTGAGAATGGCCATGATCGAAGTGGGCATTTGGTCGATGGCCTCGTTGTCGAAGACCAGCACGATGTCGCTGCTCAGTTCGTCGTTGGCGTGGTGCGCCGAGCCCACGGTGCCCAGCGAAGGAATCTCCTGGGCCAGGTCGGCCAGGGGCGCTCCGTTTTGGAATAGCAGGAACTGCGCTTTGCCGCTGAGGGCGTTTTCGGTGGCCGTGCCGGCCGCATAGGCGGCGTCGGCGTTGGCATTGTCCCAGGCTTTGGTGCCCAATTGGCCGGACATCTTCAGCGAGACAGACAGATAACTTTCTCCGGCGCTTTCGGGCCTCTCTTCGAGGGGCTTTCTTTCGCAGGAAACCAGCCCTGCAATCAGGGCGACACTAATAATTAAAAAACTCTTTTTCATTGCTTTCTGATTTAAAGTTAAACATGATGGTATTATAAAAGAGGTATTGTTCATTGTTCGTCCAACCCAGCGTCGGAAACGTTCCCGGAATCAGCCCCGGAGTCGCCCCCGGAAACAGTTTCGGAAGCGGGTCGGGAGGTCTTGAGAATGTAGTTGATCCGGTAGTCGGTTCGCCGCAGCAAGGGATACCACTCCTGGTACATCTGCCGGTAGGCGTCGGGGAACCGCTTTTTCAAGAGTTCCTCCCGCTCATCGGGATCGGCCGTATGGTCGATGATTTCAAGCATGTCCGTCCGCTCGGGTAGAGAGGAATTCTCAACCATACGGCGCAGGCTATCCCAGTCTTCGGGCACGGTCGCAACGGCTATCTGTGTAGTTCCATCCAAAGTCATAATAATAATTCTCAGATAGTCGCGAATTGCCTCTACCCGGCGGGCAGACAGCTGGCGGTTGTATTCGTAGGGGGCTTCGGGCGAGGCATGGCCGGTTAGGCGGATGCCCGTCAGTTGCATATCGGGGTGGGCGAGCACCGTGTCGATCGAGGCGCGGATGCGGCCCAGTTCGCGGCGGTTGTCGCTGAAGTCTTCCAAAATGTCCCAGCGGTCGGTCGGAAAATCGATGCGGGCGCTGCCCGTGAGGGCCAGTTCGTAGGGTACGGGGTCGGGCAGGGGAGCCAAGGGCTCCGGTTCGGGCGTCATCTCCTTTTGGACGGGTCCCAGAAAAGTCCATTGCCGGTCTTCCTCGCAGTCGTCGCACGAGAGCTCGCGCATGAGGATGCGCAGGCTGCCCCCGCCCATCCAACTTTCGAAGGGAATGAACTGCTTATAGAACAAGGTGTCGGGCTGGCGTCCCTGGCGGAACTGCAGTTCGGGCGCCTGGCGCTCGTAGAGGCCGCTGCGCAGATAGTACCAATAGCGGTTGGCGCCGTAGAGGCCGATGGTGGGCAGCAACCGGGTTTCGCCGGCCGGCAGGCTGAGGCTGTCGTCGGTGGTGCCCACTATATAAGGGGTGATGAACAGGGCGCGGTCCTGGTCGAGCCTAAGGCGGCTCAAGTCGCATTGCAGCATCACCAGCAGCTGGTCGCCCACCTGGAGGCAGTCGGTTTTTTCGATGCGGACGCTGGCCGTGGAACGGCTGGCGGCTGGCTGGGTCAGGCAGAGCAGTCCCCAGCCAAGGAGCAGAAGTTTTTTCATGGCAGATAGACGATGGATAAGGATAATTTGGTCGGGCCCCAGTAGTTGTGTTCCAGTTGGCGGTCGGTAAGGCGGCCGCAGCCGATGCAGTTGAAACGGTCGTACCAGCTGTGCACCCAGCCCAGGGCCACTTGCGCTTCCACGTTCCAATGACGGTCGATGGCCCAGTCTCGTCCCAGGCCCAGCCCCAGGCCGATGCACCAGCCTTGGAAGCGGTGGTCGCGCAGGGCGCCGAAGTCGGTGCCCAAAAAACTGAAATCCGTGTCGAGTCCGCCGTAGTTGAAAGTGCCGCTCAAACATTGCAGGGCAACGAAATCTCCCAGATAGCGGTCGCAGCGCCAGCGTCGAAGTTCCGTCAGGCAGAGCAGGTGGCGGCGTCGTTTGTTGTCGCTGCCGTCCCAACTGCGGTAGTCGCCGCCCAGTTCAAACGTCCAAAGGGGGCCCAGGTTGCGCAGGGCCGTTTCCAGCCCCAGATTGAGGTGTCCGCCTGCATCGCTGGCCAGGTTGCTCTTCAGGCCCCAGGTCTGGGCCGGCAGCTGGCTGGCACAGCATAGCCATACGAACATTAAGAAAGTGTTCCTCATTGTATTAGTTATGTAAGCAATAAATTAACTTTGCGTTTACGCCGCAAATGTAGGGCGGCCATTCCACACCTGCAACTCCAGGGCGGTTAAATCATGTTAATTCAATATTAACCCCATATTTAAATAAGGTATACTGTGAGGTGGCCTGCCACAGCGGTCCGCCGGGGTGGGGCGCAACCCCGAAAGAAAGGAATCACCCCAAAAAGAAAAGCGTGAACCCACATTGGATTCACGCTTTCGAAACTATGTTCCAGGAGGGGTCGGCGACCACCTCCCAAAAAACTCAAACTTACTCAGCCTTGGGCTCTTCGTCAGCCTTCTTGGCAGCGGCTTTCTTGGCCGGAGCCTTCTTGGCCTTGGGAGCGGGCTCGGCAGCAGCTTCCTCAGCAGGAGCGGCTTCTTCAGCCTTCTCGGCCTTGGGCTCAGCCTTGGCGGCAGCCTTCTTGGCAGCCGGCTTCTTGGCGGCAGCCTTCGGAGCCTCTTCGGCAGCTTCCATCTGCTTCTTCAGCTCGGCCAGGGCGTCGATGTCGCCCAGCGTGGTCTTCTCGACCTTGGCGCTGACGGCTTCGGCAGCCTTCTCTTCGGCCTTCTTCTCGCTGGCGGCCTTCTTGGCGGCGGCGCGGGCTTCCTTCTTGGCCTCGTCTTCGAAGATGCGGCTATGCGACAGGATGATGCGCTTGATGTTCTTGTTGAACTCGATCACCTTGAAGGGCAGCACTTCGCCCACCTGGACGGTCGAACCGTCTTCCTTGACCAGGTGCTTCGGAGTGGCGAAACCTTCGATACCGTAGGGCAGGCTGATGACAGCACCCTTGTCGGTGATTTCGGTGACGGTACCCTCGTGGATGCTGTCCACGGTGAAGATCGTCTCGAAGTTGTCCCAAGGATTCTCTTCCAGCTGCTTGTGGCCGAGGCTCAGGCGGCGGTTCTCCTTGTCGATTTCCAGGACGATGACCTCGATTTCGGCACCGATCTGGGTGAATTCGCTCGGATGTTTGATCTTCTTGGTCCAGCTCAGGTCGCTGATGTGGATCAGGCCGTCGACACCTTCTTCAATTTCTACAAAGATACCGAAGTTGGTGAAGTTGCGAACCTTGGCCATGTGCTTGCTGCCCACGGCATATTTGGTCTCGATGTCGTCCCAGGGATTGGGTTTGAGCTGCTTGAGACCCAGCGAGATCTTACGCTCTTCGCGGCTCAGGGTCAGGATGACAGCCTCGACTTCGTCGCCCACCGACAGGAAGTCCTGGGCGCTACGCAGATGCTGCGACCAGCTCATTTCGGAAACGTGGATCAGACCTTCGATGCCCGGGGCGATCTCTACGAAAGCACTGTAATCGACGATGACCACGACTTTGCCCTTCACCTTGTCGCCCACCTTGAGGTTGGGATCCAGGGCATCCCAAGGATGAGGCGTCAGCTGCTTCATACCCAAGGCAATGCGCTTTCTGTCTTCGTCGAAGTCCATGATGACGACATTGACCTTCTGGTCGGGCTGTACGATATCATGCGGATCGTTGACGCGGCCCCAGCTCAAGTCGGTGATATGGATCAGACCGTCCACACCGCCCAGGTCGATGAATACACCGTAGGAAGTGATGTTCTTGACGGTACCTTCCAGCACCTGGCCCTTTTCGAGCTTGGAGATGATTTCCTTCTTCTGGAGTTCCAGTTCGGCCTCGATCAGGGCCTTGTGGGAAACCACCACGTTCTTGAATTCCTGATTGATCTTGATCACTTTGAACTCCATGGTCTTGCCCACGAAGACATCGTAGTCGCGGATCGGCTTGACGTCGATCTGTGAACCCGGCAGGAAAGCTTCGATGCCGAAGACGTCCACGATCATACCGCCCTTCGTGCGGCACTTGACGTAACCCTTCACCACTTCGCCGCTTTCCAGGGCAGCGTTGACATTCTCCCAGCTGCGCGACTGGCGGGCTTTCTTGTGCGAAAGGATCAGCTGACCTTTCTTGTCTTCCTGTGACTCGATATAGACTTCAACTTTGTCGCCCACCTTCAGGTCGGGGTTGTAGCGGAATTCGTTCAGCGAAACGATACCGTCCGACTTGAAACCGATGTTGACGACTACTTCACGCTTGTTCATGGCGATGACCGTACCGATGATCACGTCTTTTTCCTTGACCGTGTTCAGGGTCTCGTCATAAGTCTTGGTGAGTTCTTCTTTGGCAGCCTGGCCGATGACACTGCCCTTTTCGAAGGCGTCCCAGTCGAAATTCTGGTCCGGTTCGAGTGCTACTTTGGTTGCCGGAGCGGCCTGCTCGGCGTTAGCCTCCATAGCCAGATCTTTTGTTTCTTCGCTCATTTGCAAAAAACATTAAGGGGTTAAACATAAATTTTTGGCCTGCAAAAGTACTGCGAACTATCTGAAAATCCAAATCATCCGTGTGTGAAAAATAAGAAAAAATCCAGCCGGCCGACTAAATACGGGAAAAAACCTTACATTTGCGCTGTCTAAATCCCAAGATCCGACAGATATGAACCCTCAGGAATCCCTTCGGCAGATCTTCGAACATGCCCTGCGACAGGCCGTCGGCGCGCTCAAAACCCGCTATGCCGGCGAAGCCGTCACCGACCTTTTCCTCTATCCCAACCCCGAGGCCGGGGAATTCACGGTCTATAACGACGAGCACGAACAGTTGGCCACGGTGCGGGTGGAGCAGTGGACGGGCGACGAAAAGGATGACGAGGCCGCCCTCAAACAGGCCGAGGAAGCCCTGCGCGACGTGGTGGGCAAACTCGTTTCCGAGAACATCTTCGAAGGCATCGAACTGCAGCAGCCCTTCTCCGTCCTGATGGTCGACGACGACATGGAGACCATCGCCGAGCTCTATTTCCAGGACGACGACAACGTGAGTCTCGACGAAAACCTGCTCAAGGAAGTCGATGCCGAGCTCGAGGACTTTTTTCGGAAGTTGATGTCGGATTTGTCGTAAAAAGTTTTGGTCGATTGGCGGAAAACCTGTACTTTTGCCGCCGGTTTCAGTCGCCGAAATAGCTCAGTTGGTAGAGCAACGCATTCGTAATGCGTAGGTCGCCGGTTCGAGTCCGGCTTTCGGCTCCAAGATCCCCCGTCTGTTCGTCCGGTTGCCCCTGCGGCAGCCGGATTTTTTTATCCCAAAGTGTTAAATAGTTGGCGTTGCGCATAAATATGCCTATCTTTGTCGGTTGAACCAACTACCTCGTCTATGAAACTGATCAACAGTCTCTACGAAAAAATCACCCATGCCAAATATCTGAGCATCTACGTAGTGGCCCTGCTCGATTTGCTGCTGTCGCTGCTGAGCACCGCCGCCGCTGTGCTGGTGACCTATCATTTCCTGGAAATCACCGTCATCGGCAAGCAGGCCCTCTACATCGCCATGGCATCGACCCTGGCCAGCATATTGGCCTTTTGGGTGTTCCGCACCTACCGCAACATCATCCGCTTCTCGCGGCTCAAAGACTCGCTCACCCTGGGCCTGGCCTCGATCGTGAAGTTTGTCGTGCTGCTGGTCTTCTACCTGGTGATGTTCCAGAACGAGATCTCCTTCCGCGACCTGCTTTTCGTCTCCCTGTCCGATGCCATCCTCACCTTCAGCCTGATGATCCTGATCCGCTCGTTCATGATCTATGTCTATGAACGCATGTCGGGCCAGCTGGCCGCCAGCACCACGCCGCATTTCCGCCACCTGCTCATCTACGGGGTGGGTCCCGAATCCATCTCCCTGTCGATACGCCTGCGCAACGACATCAAGTACAAGGTGGTCGGTTTCTGCACCTACAGCGAACACCTCAAGCGCCTGCGCGTGGAAGACCTCAACGTCTATCTCTTCGAAGACGAGGGACGCTTTGTCCAGACCATCCGCCGCTACAACGTGGAGGCCATCCTCTTCCCCAACGAACGCACCGTCCAGAAGGAGCAGGACCGCCTGCTGAACCTCTGCGAACGCTACAAACTCAAAGTGCTCGTCTCCCCGCCCGTCGACAGCATCGACGGCCGTCAGGACCACCACGTCAACATCCGCGAAGTCGAGGTCGAGGACCTGCTCAACCGCCCCGAGATTTCCATCGACATGAGCGAGGTCAAGGCCATGCTCAAGGACAAGGTCATCCTGGTCACCGGCGCCGCCGGCTCCATCGGCAGCGAAATCTGCCGCCAGCTCATCAAGGTGGGCGTCTCCAAACTCGTCCTCTTCGACAACGCCGAGACCCCCATGCACAACCTGCGTCTCGAACTCGAGGAGAAATACCCCTATGTCAGCCTGCGTCCCATCATCGGCGACGTACGCAGCGAACAGCGCGTCAAGATGGTATTCGACCGCTACCATCCCCAGATCGTCTTCCACGCCGCCGCCTACAAGCACGTGCCCCTCATGGAGGAGAACCCCTGCGAAGCCGTCATGGTCAATGTCTTCGGCACCCAGAACATAGCCAACGCCTGTCTCAAATATGGCGTGGAGAAGATGGTCATGATCTCCACCGACAAGGCCGTGAACCCCACCAACCTGATGGGCGCCTCCAAGCGCATGGCCGAAATCTATGTCCAGACCCTGGGCAAGGCCGTGGCCAGCGGCCAGAAGGCCGGCAAGACCAAATTCATCACCACCCGCTTTGGCAACGTGCTGGGCTCCAACGGCTCGGTGCTGCCGCGCTTCCGCGAGCAGATCGCCAAGGGCGGCCCCGTCACGGTGACCCATCCCGACATCATCCGCTTCTTCATGAGCATCCCCGAGGCCTGCCGCCTGGTGCTCGAAGCCGGCAGCCTGGGCAACGACAACGAGATCTTTGTCTTCGACATGGGCCAGCCCGTCAAGATCGCCGACATGGCCAAGCGCATGATCGCCCTGTCGGGCCTGCGCGAGGGTGAGGACATCCAGATCGAATACACCGGCCTGCGTCCCGGCGAGAAGCTCTACGAAGAGGTTCTGAGCGACGAGGAGAACACCATCCCCACCTCGCGCGAGAAGATCCGCATCGCCAAGGCCCGCGAATACGAGTTCGACGAGATGTACAAGGCCGAGAGCGAGATCATCGACCGGGCCCGCGAAGTGGATATCCCCGCCATGATCCACCTCATCCGCGAGCTGGTGCCCGAGTACGTTTCGCGCAACTCTTGGTTGGCAAAAATTTAACTTCTTTTCCTGAATAATAAAAAGGGCGCTGCTGCGTTAAAAAGAATATAGCAAACCCCCGTTCCGATGAACCAGGTCGATAACAGCCGCATCGCCAAAAACACCCTGTTTCTCTACTTCAGGATGCTGCTGATCATGGCCGTGCAGCTCTATGCCAGCCGCGTGGTCCTGCAGCAGTTGGGCGAGGTGGACTACGGCATCTACAGCGTGGTGGCCGGCCTGGTGGCCCTGTTCGGCTTTGTCAACGCCTCGATGACGGCCTCCACCCAGCGCTTCCTCACCTTCCACCTGGAACAGGGTGATTCGGCGCGTCTGAAGCAGATCTTCGCCACCTGCATCCACATCCATGTGCTCATTTCGCTGTTGCTTGTGGTGCTGGCCGAGACGCTGGGCCTGTGGTACCTCAACACCCACATGGTGATCCCCGCCGGACGCCTGCAGGCCGCTTTCTGGGTGTTCCAGTTGAGCATCCTCTCGACGGTGGTTTCCATCATGACTTTTCCCTACATGGCCGATATCATCGCCCACGAGAAGATGTCGGCCTTTGCCCGCATCTCCATCGTCGAGGCCCTGCTCAAGCTGTTGATCGTCTTTTTGCTCACCGTGGCCCTGATGGACAAGCTGGTGCTCTATGCCCTGCTGGTGGTGGCCGTGCAGCTGGTGATCTGCTTTTGCTACAAGGGCTACGCCAACCGCCGCTTCGACGAGAGCCACTACCGCTACTACCACGAACGGCCCCTGTTTCGCGAGATCCTGGGCTTTGCCGGCTGGAACCTCTGGGGCAATACGGCCGCGGTGATGGCCAACCAGGGCCTCAACCTGCTGCTCAATTTCTTTTTCGGCCCCGCCGTCAATGCCGCCCGGGCCGTGTCGGTGCAGGTGCAGTCGGTCCTGATGCAGTTTGCCAACAATTTCCAGACGGCCATCAACCCCCAGATCACCAAGACCTATTCGGGCGGCCGGCTCACCGAGATGCATTCCCTGGTGCTGCGCAGCGCCAAGTTCTCCTACCTGATGCTGCTGGCCCTTTGCCTGCCGCTGCTGTTCGAAGCCCCCTTCCTGCTCGATTTCTGGCTCGACAAGGTGCCCGCCTACAGCGTGGTGTTTGTGCGCCTGATGGTCATCATCACGCTCATCGACATGACGGCCAATCCCCTGATGATCTCGGCGGCCGCCACAGGCCGGGTGAAGGTCTATCAGTCGGTGGTGGGCAGCATCCTGCTGATGATCGTGCCCGTGTCGTATGTGGTGCTGCGCATGGGAGGCGAGCCCTGGGCGGTCTATGTGGTGCACCTGGCCATCTGCTGTGTGGCCTATGTAGTGCGCCTGCTGCTGGTGCGCCCGCTCATCCAGCTGCCCATCGGACGCTTTGTGACGGGTGTGCTGCTGCGTTGCCTGGGAGTGACGGCCGCAGCTTCGGTCTTGCCCCTGGCCCTGTGGTTCTTCCACCCCCTGGAGGGCCTTTGGGGCGCTCTGCTGATGATTGTCGTCTGCGTGGCCTGCGCCCTGGCCAGCGCCTATGGCCTGGGCCTGAGCGGCGACGAGCGGCGTTTTGTCATAGATAAGA
>JAGDCW010000144.1 GCA_017958305.1 Bacteroidales bacterium
AAGCGTCCGGCACGGAGCAGGGCCTTGTCCAGGATGTCGGCACGGTTGGTGGCAGCCATGATGATGACGCCGCTGTTGGTGCCGAAGCCGTCCATCTCGGTGAGCAATTGGTTGAGCGTGTTTTCCCGCTCGTCGTTGGCTCCCATGTTGGGATTCTTGCCACGGGCGCGTCCGACGGCGTCTATTTCGTCGATGAAGATGATACAGGGGGCTTTTTCCTTGGCCTGGCGGAAGAGGTCGCGCACACGCGAGGCTCCCACGCCGACGAACATCTCGACAAAGTCGGAACCCGACATTGAGAAGAAAGGCACATCGGCTTCACCGGCCACGGCTTTGGCCAGCAAGGTTTTGCCGGTACCCGGAGGGCCGACCAGCAGGGCGCCCTTGGGAATCTTGCCGCCCAGTTCGGTGTATTTGGCCGGGTTTTTCAGGAACGAGACGATTTCCTCGACTTCCTGCTTGGCTTCGGCCAGCCCGGCTACATCCTTGAAAGTGACGCGGTTGGAGCTTCCTTTGTCGAAGAGGCGGGCCTGTGACTTGCCCACACTGAAGATGTTGCCGCCGCCCCCGCCACCGGCCGGACCGCCCGACATACGGCGCATGAGGAAGACCCAGAGCAGAATGAGCAGCACAAACGGTCCCAGGTTGACCAGCAGGCTGACGAGCAGGTTGGAGCCTTCCTTGTAGATGACTTCCATGTCCAAATCGGCCTTGTCCTGCCTGACTTGCGAAACAAAACTGTTGAATTCGTCGGCCGAAGGAATCTTGACCGTCAGGGTGGGGGGATTGTTCATCTTGACATCTTCCCCGAAGACCTCCTTGAGGGCTTCCTTGCGGACGTTGAGCTCGACCTCGTTCTTGTTGGAGATACAGGTGGCCTGCTGGATATAGCCGGCAGAGATGTATTCTTCCATCTTGGTCCAGGAAATCTCCCGGCTGCCTCCGCTTTTGCCGGAGAATAGATTGGCGGCTACCAGACCGGCCAGGATGATGGCATAGATCCAGTAGATATTGAACTTGGGCTGTTTGCCCCGGCCCTGGCGGGGCCGGAACTCGGGCACGGGACGGTTGTGGCTGTTTTCTTCCATGATACGTGTTTGACAGGGGATTAACTGAGGGAGGGTATCTCGGTCAGGGCGGCATCCGACCACAGGTGCTCCAGATCGTAGAACTGGCGGGCTTCATGGTTGAATATGTGCACCATGATGTCTCCGTAGTCCATGGCTATCCACAGGGCGTTGCGCTGGCCTTCGCAGGAGTAGGGCTTGGCCTTGCATTGTTTGCGCACGTAGTCTTCGATGTGGTCGGTGATGGCCAGGATCTGGGTGTTGGAGTTGCCTTCGCAAATGACGAAATAATCGCACACGGAGTTGTCGAGACCGGTCAGATCGACCAGAGTGATCTGTTGGCCTTTGCGCTCCTGGATGGCGTCGGTGATGTGTTTGATGAGTGTCTTGTTGCTTGTCATTGATAAAATCTTGGTTCGCCAAAGATAACACTATTATGACTTATATCGTATCCATTTCCACAAATCTTTGTAGGTGACTTTCTTGCCGTACATCAAAATACCCGTGCGATATATCTTGGCCGCCAGCTTGACGCAGAGCAGGAAGGTGATCACCAGCAGCCCGAACGAGAGGGCTATCTGCCAGAAAGGCACTCCCATGGGCAAGCGAACCATCATCACCACGGGCGAGAAGAAGGGAATGAACGAACACCAGAACACCAGTGGACCGTCGGGGTTCATGGCCCCGTAGATGCCGATGTACAAGGCCAGCAGCACCGGGATGGTGATGGCCAGGGTGAACTGCTGCGAGTCCTCGTTGTTGTCGACGGCGCCTCCGATGGCGGCAAAGAGCGAGGCGTAAAGCAGGTAGCCGCCCAGGAAGAAGAGGATGAACCAGATGATGATGCTCGTCCAGTTGAACGACTGGAAGATCTGGATGCCGTTGAGCGCCTCGGCGCTGAGGTTGACATCCATCGTCTCGACTGCCTGCGGCATGTTGGCCGACATGAGCGTATCGACAGGCAGTCCCATGGAGGCCAGACCGATGGTGCCGAGCAGCGAGATCAGCAGGATCCACATGATGAACTGGGTGAGGCCGACCAATGCGATGCCGACGATCTTGCCCATCATCAGTTGGAAAGGCTTGACCGAGGAGACGATGATCTCGACGATGCGGTTGGATTTCTCTTCCACCACGCCGTTCATGACCATGCTGCCGTAGGCAAAAATGAATATGTAGATGAGCATGGTGGCTACCATGCCGATGACCATCGAAATCTCGGAAGATGTCTTGATTTCCTGGCCTTCGGCCTTGTCGGACCAAAGAATGTTTTCCGTGTGGACGGCGGGATGCGCTTCCTTCAGGATCTGTGCCAGTTCGGGGATGTCGTAGGAGGCTATCTTGTCGTCCGAAGCCATCTTCTCGAACTGGTTGCGGATGTCGCTGCCCAAGTCCATGGGAATCTGCCGGGTGGCGTAGATCTTGACCTGTCCGGTGCTGTCGGTCAGGTTGCCGCGGATGGACAGCCAGGCGTAGAAATCGTTGCGATTCTCGGGGGCCAGGGCGGAGATGTCCTCGCCGACGGCGACAAACTGCCAGCTTTTGCTGTCCTGCAGCCGGCCGGCATACAGTCCGCTTTCGTCGTTGACGGCGACAAGCTGGGTCTTGCTGCTCTTGACGGTGGAAAGCAGCAGGGGCACCATGATGAGGGCCACCATGAGCAGAGGAGTGAGGAAGGTCATGATGATGAAGGATTTCTTGCGGACCCTCGACAAATATTCCCGTTGTATGATGATAGACAGTTTGTTCATCTTCGTGAAGCTTTAGTGTTGTTCGATAGTTTGTACGGTCTTGATGAAAATCTCGTTCATGTCGGGGATGAGTTCCTCGAAGGAAATCACGTCGAAACGTTCGGAGATTTGCTTGAAAACGTCGGGTATCAGGGCCTGTCCGGTTTTGCGCAGCTGCCATGTCCAGTAATGGCTGCTTTCGGTCAGGTTGTCCCACTGGTAGAGGTCGGAATCGAGCAGTTGACGACCGGCCTGCCCGTCGGCGGGACGGCGCACCTTGACCAGGTATTGGCCCTGACGGTGGTTTTCGCGGATGTCGTCCACATCGCCTTGGAGCACCAGGCGGGAGCGGTTGATCAGGCCGATTTCGTCGCAGATTTCCTCGACCGAGGCCATGTTGTGTGTGGAGAACATGATGGTGGCTCCCTGGGTCTTCAACTCCAGGATCTCGTTGCGGATGAGCTGGGCGTTGACTGGGTCGAAACCACTGAAGGGTTCGTCGAAAATGAGGAACTCGGGACGGTGCATCACCGTGATGATGAACTGCACTTTCTGCTGCATGCCCTTGGAGAGTTCGCCCAGTTTCTTGTCGGCCCAGTCCTTGATTTCGAATTTCTCGAACCAGTGTCTGAGGCTCTGCCGGGCATCGTTGCGGGTCATGCCCTTGAGTTGGGCCAGGTAGAGGGCCTGCTCGGCCACTTTCATTTTCTTATACAGGCCGCGCTCCTCGGGCAGGTAGCCGATCTTGGCCATGTCGGCCCCGGTCATCTGGCGGCCGTTGAAGATGACTTGGCCGCTGTCGGGGGCGGTGATGTGGTTGATGATGCGGATCAGGGTGCTCTTGCCGGCTCCGTTGGGGCCGAGCAGTCCGTAGATCTTGCCTTCGTGGACCTGGATGCTGACGTCGTCCAGGGCTTTGTGGCCGCTGTATTGCTTGACCACGTTGCGGGTTTCAAGATAGTACATGTGTTCCTATAAACTGATGATTCTTTCTCCCAAGGCCTTGGCAAACACTTTCTCGGTCTCTCGCAGGTCGCGGTAGGTGGTCATCCATTGCACGACCGCCTGGCTGTCGCCGTTCTGCTGGGCCAGTTTGATCTGCTGCATGGCCTCTTTGATCTTTTCTTTCAGTATCTTGTATTTCCAGTCTTCGATGAGGTGGGGGATGAGTTCGCCGAGCATGTCCTCCTCTTTCTTCACTTTTTTGCGGAAACTCATCGAATCGTTCTCTTCGGGCAGGTAGATCTTGCTCAATTCGTAGCGGTCGGTGACCAGTTCGGCGGCCGTCAGGCTCACTTGGCTGTCCTGGTGCCGGAGAAAGTAGCGCTCTGCTACGAAGCCCGGGTCTGAGATATGCTGGCAGGCCTCTTCGTACATCTTTCGATAGCAGGGATCGGAAAATGTAACTTGGTCAATCTGAAGCTCTTCCATGATATATTCCAGCACGGAGACTGTTCGTCCGTCTTCCTCTGTGAAAAGGCTGCGCTCGCCATAGCGGACAATCATCCTGAGCAGGTTTTTTTCGTAGTCCTGCATGCCGTTGGAGGTCTGCCGCGGCGGCAGTTGGGGCGGGGCGCCGGCCGGCTCGTCGTCGGGGCGGGCCAGCTGCGGTATCTCGGTAGGGAAGGGAACCTCTTCGGAGGGGGAAGCCATGTCGGGCTGGCCCGTCTGGCCGCTCGGGGCCGCCTGGCCTGCCTGTTGCAGGCGGTAGTCCTGGTAGCGTTGCTGCATGTCTCGCTGCTGACGGTTGCGCTCGGCTTGCCGCCAGCGTCGTTTGTTGACCTCCTTGAGCAGCATGTCCTCGCGGGTGTCCAGCGACCGGCTGCATTCCTTGATGTATTCCGACCGGATGATTTCGTTGGGGATGAGGGCAATGCTCTCGACCAGGTCCTGGATGAGGGAGGCACGGGCCAGGGGATCGTTGCCGCAGTCCTTGAGCAGGATCTCGGTCTTGAAGCGGATAAAGTCGGTCTCGTTCTCCTTGATGTAGTCCATGAACTGCGACGAACTGTGGCTCTGGGCGTAGGAATCGGGGTCCTCGCCCTCGGGCAGCAGCACTACCTTGATGTTGAGCCCTTCCTCGAGCAGCAGGTTGATGCCCCTGAGGGAGGCCTTGATGCCGGCGGCATCGCCGTCGTAGAGCACGGTGACGTTTTCCGTGAAACGGTGGATGAGCCTGATCTGGCCGTGGGTGAGCGAAGTGCCCGAAGAGGCGACCACGTTGCAGATGCCGGCCTGGTGCATGGAGATGACATCCAGGTAGCCTTCGACCAGGAAACAGCGGTCTTGCTTGACAATGGCCTGCTTGGCGAAATACAGGCCGTACAGCTCGGCGCTCTTGCTGTATATTTCCGATTCGGGTGAGTTGACGTATTTGGCCAGCTTGTCCGATTTCTTCAGGATGCGGCCGCCGAAAGCCACCACTTTGCCCGAGACGGTGTGCACCGGGAAAATGACGCGTTCGCGGTAGCGGTCGTAGAGGTTGCCGCCCTCGCCCTGCAGGGAAAGGCCGGTCTTGATGAGCAAGTCTTTGCTGTAGCCCTTGCGCAGGGCGCCAAGGGTGAATTCGTCGCGCTTCTCGGGACTGAAGCCCAGTTGGAACTGCCGGATGATGTCGTCGCGGAGCCCGCGTTCCTGTTGGAGATACCTCAGGCCGATGCTGCGCCCTTCGGGGGTGTTGTGCAGGGTGTCGACAAAGAAGTCGCGGGCGAACTCGTTGATGACGAACATGCTCTCGCGGTCGTTGCGCCGCTGCTGTTCCTCCGGGCTGAGCTCCTTTTCGACGACTTCGATGTGATACTTTCTCGCCAGCCACTTGAGCGCCTCGTAGTAGGAGAGTTGCTCATGCTCCATGATGAAATGGACCACATTGCCTCCTTTGCCGCAGCTGAAGCATTTGCAGATGCCTTTTGACGGGGACACGCTGAAGGAAGGGGTCTTTTCGTCGTGGAAAGGGCAGAGGCCCACATAGTTGGCCCCTCTCTTCCGCAAGTTGACGAAATCGCCGATCACCTCCTCGATGCGGGCGGCACTCATGATCTTGTTTATGGTCTGCGGATCAATCATCTGGGTACACTTAGATTTTTTTTGAGCAGCCCTGCGCTTTTTTAATAATTATTTATCTGAAACGAATTAGGTCGAAAGAATATTTGTACCTATATTTGCGTCCAAATGCGGATGCCTTTCGCTTTCGACTGGACTGCCGCAAAAGTAATTGTTTTGGAGAGAAAATCAAAGACTATAACTCTATGGATATGTTGAAACGATCACAAAGCCTTTTGTCGGTGCTTGTGGCTGTGGCACTTGTCTGTGTGTCCTCGTGTAAGGATCCGTATCATTACGACGACCGGGAGCCGGACTGGCTGGGTGCAAGCATCTATGATTATCTGAAGTCGCACCGTGACTCGGCCGGTAATCCGGATTACTCCTATTTCGTCCGCATCATCGACTCCTGCAACTACAAGGACGTCCTCAACAGGACCGGTAGCAAGACCATGTTCGTGTGCAAGGACAAATCATTCGAAGAGTATTTCCGCAACAACGACGAGGGTGTCACCTGTTTCGAGGATTTCACCCGCTCGATGCTGAACCGCATCATGGAATACTCCATGGTGAACGACGCCAACCTGGTGGAAATGCTTTCCTATGAGGCCGGCTACGTCAAGGGTATGGTCATGCGCCGGGAAACTTCGCTCGACCCGCTCGACATGCTCGATTTCGAGAAGGAGAGCCTGCCGGCCAAGAATCCTTACTTCGCCCCCTACCGTGCGAAAGGCATCTATGTCCTCAACGACAACACCTCGCCCCGTCTGATTCATATCCTGCAGGAACTGGTCGATGTCCACAACATTACGGACGACGACTTTGCCGTGTTGTTCAACGGTTTGCAGCATCAGAAAGGCGACGGCTTTGTGCTCAACCACAAGATCATAGAGAGGGACATCACTTGCAAGAACGGTTATATCCACGTCCTGGACGGCCTGTTGCTGCCGCGTGAGAACATGGCCGCCTTCATCCGCAAGAACAGCAACCTGACAGTCTTCAATTCGCTGATGGATCGTTTCAGCGCCCCGTATCCTGATGTCAACCGTTCGAACACCTATCGTCAGTTACATCCCGATTTCCCCCTGGAAGACACCATCTATGTCCGCCGCTATTTCGCTTCCCTGTCGCAGGGCGGCGGCAATACGCTGACTCCTGCCGGTGCCTCTGTCCCTGAATCGGAGCGCCTGATCCTGGATCCGGGCTGGAACGGATACGAGCGGAACGGCAACGGCCGCAACGACATGGCTGCCATCTTCGTGCCGAACGACCAGGCCATGCAGGAGTACTTCTCGCCCACGGGCGAAGGTTCCTACCTCTACGACCGTTATCATGTTTGGGACAGTGTGCCCAACGACATCGCCTGCAAGTTCATCAATGCACACATGAAATATTCCTTCCTGACTTCGCTGCCCAGCAAGTTCATCGGACTGAAGAACGAGCAGTGGGACGAAATCGGCGTCCGCAAGGAGCATGTCCAGGAAGCCCGTGTGACGACCAACGGTGCCGTCTATGTCACCAACAAAGTGTATCCGCCCGTTGAATATGCCTCGGTCATGGCACCGGTGCTGGTCGGTTTGAACACCCGCGTCTTCAACAAAGGCTTGGCCGACCTGAACTTCGACATCTACCTGAAGTCGATGGAGACGGTCTATACCAACGGCTATGTGCCCCCCTATACATTCATTGTCCCGAGCGACGAGGGAATCAGCAACTACATCTATCCTTCGTCCATGGGCCGGCCTTATCACGAAGTGCTGGATTTCGTTTATAACGAGGACAACAATGCCGTAGAGGCAATCCGTTACCAGATCGATGAGTCCGATCCCGGCGCCCGCGTGCGTGTCGGCACGGATGATTCCCGGATGTCGGGTTCCACCATCACCGCCTTGATGAACGAGATGCTCGACTACCATATTATAATAGGTGAGTTGAAGCCCGAACAGGAATACTACCAGACCAAGGGAATGGGTTATGTCCGTGTCCAGATGACCGACGACAACAACGTGAAGGTCTGGGGTGGCGGCAACATGGAACAAAACCAGACTTGGGGCGGCAGCTCCGGTGCCTGGAACGATCCGGCCTATTCGCCCAACCTGACCAAGTTCCTGAACTTCCGCAACGGTAAGACCTACATGGTGGACAAGGTGCTGCAGCAGCCCTTCAACTCGGTTTACAAGACCTTGAGGTCTCATAGCGAGTTTACCGACTTCCTGAATGCCTGCTCCGATATTTCGGATCCCAACAAGCTGATTTTTGTCAGCTCGATCAAGAACACTTCGATGATCGACCAGAACGTCAAGTTCTACATTGCCTACCACTACACGCTCTATGTGCCCAACAACGCCGCCATGGCCAAGGCCTATGCGGCCGGTCTGCCCACCTGGACACAGATCAATGCCACTTCCGACCAGGCCAAGAAACGTCAGATGACGGCCAAGATGGTCGATTTCCTGAGATATCACTTCCAGGATAATTCGGTCTTCATCAAGGGCTACGAGGTTGCAGACACCACCTACGAGACTTCGCTCATCAACTCCGCCACCGGTAAGTTCTACACGCTGAATGTCACCCAGGACGGCGAGAATCTGACCTTGACTCCGGCCGCATCCTTCAACACCGGACAGGAAGTGCCTTACAGCATCAACAAACGTGGTTCGGTCAAGGTGGAAAAGAGTCACAACCTGTACAACCTGATGGCCCGCGACCTGTATTTCAGCGGTGCGAATATCTCCAATGTCTCGGCATCCTTGTCGGACTATTCGGCCCGTACCACCGTCCACGAGCTCGACACCTTCCTGACGGTGATCAAGGCTCCGAGCCTGTCGTTCAACTACACGGCCACCAACAAGGACTACATGATTGTCCTGGCCACCACGGCGGTTGACGACAACGGCGACGGCGTGGTCTATAACGGCACGGCCGCCAACGGCAACCAGGTCATCATTGAGAAAGGTTTGAAGTATTACTGGAGTCTGGATCCGGATACAGCGTATCTCATTATCCCTTCATCGACGGAAAAGAAAGTCCATTATTGGAAGCAATGGAAGTCAGCAACTGGCACAATGTCTTCTGAAAAGATCAACTCGGTCGATGTCACGGCCACAGGTGTGGCGCTCAGCCCCGGTGATGTGGATCCTATGTACGGTCGTAAACTGTTCTACTACAAGGACGGCACCAAGGACTACAATTTCAATGCGGGCAGAAGGGAAATCTACGACCCCGTTAAGGATAAAATGGTGAGCGACTCCTTGCTCTATGTGCAGGCTTATGCCGTCAGCAAGTATTACGAAAACGGTACGACCACTCCGACCAATGCCACGGACGAGCACTTGCAGGCAGCCAGCAAAGTTATATGTGTAAACACCAATACCGGTTCGATAGTTAAATAGTTATGAGGAAGAGTATAGCAAAATACGGCATGATGATGTTGCTCTCATGCCTGTTCACTCTGACAGTGTCGGCTCAGACCAATACCGCCAACATTGTGCGAGGCAAGGTGACAGCCAAAGAGGACGGCGAGCCGCTGATTTCCGTCACTGTGACTGAAATCGATGCGAGCAACCGTATCTATGCCGTAACGGTGACCAACTACGACGGTGAATACGTCCTTCAGGTGAACAATCGCGCCAATAAGCTGAAGTTCAGATACATGGGATTTGAGGACCTGGAGATTCCCATCGGTGAGCAGAAAGTGATCAATGCTTCCATGGCGGAAAAGAGCACATTGATAGACGACGTCGTCATCACGGCCAAGGCCATGACCAACACCGGTGTGTTCAACATTCCCCAGCGAGAGGTGTCCATGTCCATGCAGAAGATCGATGCCGAGGAATTCGAAGGTATCTCGGTGGCCTCCATCGACGATGCCTTGCAAGGCCAGATCGCCGGTTTGGACATTGTCAATGTCTCGGGTGAGCCCGGTGCCGGTATGTCGATGCGTATCCGCGGTACCACTTCGCTGAATGCGACCAACGAACCGCTGATTGTGGTCAACGATGTGATTTTCAATACGCAGATTGATGCCGACTTCGACTTTGCCACGGCCAACGAAGAGCAATACGCCCAGTTGATCAGTGTGGCTCCGGACGATATCGCCACCATCACGGTATTGAAGGATGCCGCCGCCACGGCCATGTGGGGTACGCGAGGCGCCAACGGTGTGCTGTTGATCACCACCAAGCGTGGTAAAAAAGGACCGACCCGTGTCAGCTACTCCTATTCTTATACGCGCAAGCGCCAGCCCAAGGGCATGAACATGCTGAATGGCGACGACTACACCATGCTCATGAAGCAGTCGTATTACAACCCTGATTTGAATCCTTCGGCATCCGACATCCCGGAATTCAACTACGATACCAACTTCACGGAATACGAGAACTACAACAACAACACCGATTGGCGTGAAGAAGTGAGCCGCATCGCCCGTGTGCACGACAACCAGCTGACTGTCTCGGGTGGTGGTGAAAGCGTCACTTTCCGTGTGTCGGCCGGCTACTACACCGAAACCGGTACGGTCATCGGCCAGTTGCTGAATCGTCTGAGTATGCGTTCCTCGATCGACTACGATGTGTCGAAACGCATCAAGTTCTCGGCCGACTTCGCCTATACCTACGCCGACAACGACAAGAACTATGAGAACCCGCTGGGTGTCGGTTACCAGAAGATGCCCAACCTGAGTGTCTATGCCCAGGACCTGGATGGCAACGACACGGATGTCTTCTATCATATCCGTACCGACTCCAAACTGGCCGATGCCCAGAAGAACTTGAGCAACCCGGTGGCCGTAGCCATGCTGGCCCGCAACAACCAGCGCAACTACCGTACTTCCCCGGCTTTCCACCTGCAGTATGAAATCCTCGATCCCCAGGTGACGGCCAGCTCTCTGAGACTGAAACTGTCGGCCTCCTTCGACATCAACGCTTCGCAAACCCGCACGTTCTTCCCCAAAGATGCCGCCAATGCCATCTGGAGTGATGAAAGGAAGGTGAACCGCGCCGAAGGTTCCGACAGCGAGAGTACCAGCATATCGGGTGATGCCGACCTGTCGTTTGTGCCTGCCTTGAGCAATATCGACCACTCGGTACGCTTGAGTGCCAAGTTCAACATCTCGTCCGGTACGACCAACTCCATGGGTACGGCCGTGGCCGGTCTGCCTTCCCTGCTGATACAGTCTCCGTCGTCGGATGCCAACGCTGTTTCACTGAGCAACTCTTCGAAGGAGAATCCGCGTTCGCTGCGATGGAGCTGGAACTTCCACTATGCCTACAAGGGCCGTTACATCGCCTCCGGTACGGTGGCTGTACAGAGCAGCTCCAAGTTTGGTAAGAACTTCAAGACGGGTTTGTTCCCGGCCATCTCCGGTAAGTGGATCATCAGTGACGAGCCTTTCTTCGGTTCTTTGAGAGACTTCATCTCCGAGGCCGGTTTCCGTTGGAGCTTCGGTTACAACGGTAACGAGCCGGGCGGCAGCTTCCTTTGGTTGAGCCGTTACGGCGAGTACCCCGAAAAATACATCGATATGACGGCGGTCCGTCCGTTGAACATGGTGCTGGCCAACCTGCGTTGGGAAAAGACCACCCAATTGAACGGCGGTCTCGACCTGCAGTTGCTGGACGGCAAGTACGATCTCGGTTTCGATGCCTATTACAAGCACACGACCGATGCCTTGTTCAACAATGTGGGTATTTCCACTTACTCCGGCTACGCTGATATCAGTAGCTTGAACGACGGTACCATCGACAACCAGGGTTGGGAGTTGCACGGACGTGTCAGAGACCTGCTCCAGATTGGCAACGTCCGTATGGACCTGAGTTTCAACTTCTCCAACAACAAGAACACCATTGTTGAGTTGTCCGACGAAATCCTGGCCCGTTACAACAAGGATTACACTTACGACAATGCTTCCTATCTGACCCGTATCCAGGAAGGCAACCCGGTCGGCTCCATCTACGGTTTCGTCTATGAAGGCGTCTATGAGTACAACGAGTACGACCCGGCCCATCCCGAACACACCTGCCCCATCGTTCGCAACGAAAAGGGCGAGCCGGTGTTCGATGCCGAGGGCAATACCAAGCCGATGTATTTCGCCTATGGCAACTCGGCCGCCTATCAGTTCAAGGCCGGCGACGCCATCTATCGCGACATCAACCACGACGGCAGTATCGACGAACTGGATATTGTCTATCTGGGCAACTCCCTGCCTGTCGTCACCGGTGGCTTTGGCTTGAACTTCCGTTGGAAACGTCTTTCGTTCAACGCTTTCTTCAACTATCGTTACGGCAACAAGGTGGTCAATATGGCCCGTCTGAATGCCGAAAGCATGCGCGGCAACGACAACCAGAGTATCGCTGTCAACTGGCGTTGGCGTAAGGAAGGCGACCAGACGGAGATGCCTCGTGCCCTTTACAACTACGGCTACAACTCCCTGGGTAGCGACCGTTATGTGGAGGATGCTTCCTTCTTGCGCTTCAAGTATATGACGTTCAACTACACGGTACCTCGTGAAATGCTCACTCCGCTGAAGCTCAATTCCATGAGCCTGTATCTGTCTATCCAGAACGTTGCCGTGTTCACCAAATATACGGGTGTGGATCCCGAGGTGGGTGCCGCCAGTACGTCGGTGGCCACCGACTCGAGCAAGACACCGCGTTCGAAAGATATATTGTTCCGTTTGAGACTGGGCTTCTAACAATCAAAGAATATGAAAAAGACATTACATAAGATTGGTTTGGCACTGTCGGCTCTGGTGCTGACCGTTGGAATGGGTTCCTGTACCGATTGGTTGCTGGTCTATCCCGAAGGCGAGACCCTTTTGGAGGATTACTGGAAAACGGGTGCGGACATTGAAAAAGTGGTGGCTGCTTGCTATAGATCCATGCAGGAGAGTGACTGGATTGTCAATTCTGTTGTTTGGGGTGAACTCCGCAGCGACAACCTGACTGCCGCCGAGACCGCCTCCGAAGACCTCAAGTCGCTGGTCGATGTCAATATCCTGACGACCAATTCCTACACGAACTGGGCCCCCTTCTATGTCACCATCAACTATGCCAATACCGTGTTGCACTATGCACCGGGTGTGATGGAGGAAGACAAGAACCTGACGCTCTCCCAGATGAATGCCTATCGTGCGGAGGCTTTGGCCATCCGGGCTTTCAGTTATTTCTACCTGGTCCGTGCTTTCAGGGACGTCCCCTTTGTCACGCACCCCACCATTGACGACTCTGAAGGCTTCAACCTGGCCAAGACCCCCGGTCACCTGATCCTGGACACCTTGATCATGAATCTGAAGGAGGCCAAGCTGTACGCCCGTACCTCCTTCGGTGCCAGCAAGGCCCATAACAAGGGCCGCTTCACCCAGCAGTCGATCCGCGCATTGCTGGCAGACATCTATCTTTGGCAGGCCAGTGGCATAGGTACGGATTCCCTGCCCGAGGCCAAGGCCCGTGAATATTGGGAAGCCTGTGTCAAGGAATGCCAGGAATTCCAGGATTATGAAGCCAAACTTCCGGTGACAGCGCAGTCGTATTTGGCTGAAATCGATTATGTGCTTCAAGATGTGTTCAACCGCGGCAATTCGCCGGAGTCTGTCTTCGAATTGCAATACAGTTACGATGCCGGTCTGAAGAATTCGTCTGTCACGAGTCTGTATGGCAGCAGCAGTGTAAAACCCATGGCGGTTGTCACTTCAATTTTGAATCCGTCCAATTCGGGCGTTTTCCCGATGACCACCACGGACATGAGAAAATTCTACTTTGTGCGTCCTGCCGACGGAGGTGCCTGCAATGTCGCCAAATATACCTGTAACAGTGTCACATCCACCGGCGATGGCAATTATACCTACAGCACATCCGATCAAGAGTATCTGAATTGGGTGTTCTACCGCTTGGCCGATATCTATTTGATGAAGGCCGAAGCGCTGGTGGAATTGTCCACTTCCACTTCCGATCCCAGGATGGAGGAGGCCATCGTGGAATTGAACCGCACCTACAAGCGTGCCAATCCCGATATGAACCGCAATGACACCCTGAGTCTCTCCATGTACTCTTCCGTAGAGCAAATGCGTCAGTTGGTACTGGACGAAAGACGGCGGGAACTGATGTTCGAAGGCAAGCGCTGGTTCGACTTGGTGCGTCATTCCCGTCGTTTGAACAGCACGGAAGACCTAAAGCAGGAGCTGTACACCAAATTTGACGGCTCGGCCGACCGCACCCTGGCCTTCAGCAAGCTGACCACCCAGGATGCTTTGTACATGCCGATCAACGAAGAGGAAGTCAAGAACAACAAGCTGCTGGAGCAGAACCCTTTCTACGGGCTTAGTTCTAATGTAACCACAAGTAATTAATGTCATCCGATATGAAGAGATTATTTCAATCCGTATTGTGTCTGTCGGTGCTGGCAGGTGTGGCAGCCTGCTCCAATCCCGACTGGAACGAGCACTATGCTTCCCATGTGGACGGTGTGTTGGAAGAAACAGTTTTGGAGGCTTTGGAGAATGAACCTTCCGTGTCTTCCTTCCTT
The DNA here is from genome assembly GCA_017958305.1 of Bacteroidales bacterium. GTDB lineage: Bacteria > Bacteroidota > Bacteroidia > Bacteroidales > UBA1402 > UBA1757. Next base: position 14,360 of record JAGDCW010000144.1, read on the forward strand.
AGTCTGCTGAAGGAAACCGGTCAGCAGGACCTGCTGTCGCGCAGCCAGAGTTTCACCGTATGGGCGCCGAACAACGCCGCCATGGCAACGGCCAATCTGACGACCGATTACGACAAGAGGGTTTTCGTATTGAACCATATTTCCCGCTTCCCCTTCACGACCACCAATATCGACAACGGAGAAGTCAAGATCCGTATGATGGACAACAAGCGTGTCGTGTTCTCTCAGCAGGGCAGTGATTTCTATTTCGGTGAGAATCGTCTGATCACCAAGGATATGGCCTTGAAAAACGGCATCCTTCACATCATTGACGGTTATGTGCCTTACAGCCGCAGCATCTGGGAATTCATCCAGTTCACCCCGGGCTTCGATTCGATCGCCACATACTTCGCCAAAGGTGACTATCGCGAATTCGACGAAGAAAACAGTGAGGTTTTGACCATCGTCAATGGCCAGTCTGTCTATGACTCCATTTTCATTGAACGCAACGAACGTTTGCATCCGGTAGGCCAGATCAAGGACGAAGACTCGATCTACACCATGATTGTGCCCACCAACGAGGCGTGGACCACCATCATCGACAGTCTGCGCCCCTACAACCACTACAGCCCCTATACGGTGGAGCGCAACAAGCGGACCGGAGATTATGAGTATGTCAAGGAAGATCCGGCTGTCACCGATTCTTTGGAAAAGCAGAACATCTACGACCTGGTGACCGGACGTCTCTGTTTCAAGGGCGCCTATACGGCTGCCGATCTGCAGACGGTCGAACGCATCGAGTTCGCCGGTCGCCGTGAGGGCCAGAACAGCATAGCGGCTTTGAGAAATCCCGCCTACTATTTCGAGGGAATGAACGATACAGTTGTCAGCAACGGTGTCGTGTTCATAGCCAATGAGCTCCATTTCCCCACCTCTTTCTGGCGTTCGACCTTCACCAAGGAAGCAGAAAAGGCCAACAGCAAGTTCCCGCGGAGTTACGACACGATGCAGGACGATGAAAAAGATCAGGTCACGGTCGAGCAGGATGCACGCAGTATCTATGTGCTCAGATCGGACGGCACCAATTCCTCCTGGCTGAATGACAGGATTTCAGGCCACAGTTATATCCAGGTAGTGGGCAATTATCCCGCTGCCCGTCCGGTAATCGACTTCAATTGTCATGACAGGACCCAGCGGAGTACCTCCTATAACATCTACTGTGTATTCCTGCCACGCAATGTCTCGCGTCGGGATATGGATTCTTCGCTGCTGTTGCCCACCAAGGTGACGTTCAGGGTCTCCTATACCAACCCTGAGGACGGCAGTCCCTTCGACAAGGAATACAGAACTCCGAGAACCACCAATCCCTACGATATCGACACGATGTGTGTGACACAGGATGCCCTTGGCAATCCCCAGCCCATCACATTCCCCTATGGCACGGACAATATCTATCTTCGTGTGTCTTCGGCCGTGGGCGGTGCAGATGAACTGAGTTCGTTCATCACCGATATGTACATTGACGAGATTATTTTCCAACCTGTAGAAAACGAATAAATACTTTAGCATATGAAGACGATTGTACGAATGCTGGCTTTGGCTGTGTCGCTGACACTCCTGGCTTTGCCGAAGGCTCAGGCCCAAACGGCGGCTCAGGCGGATTCTTCAGTGACCATCCGCGGTATAGTCTTGGACGAGGCCACCGGACAGCCCATCAACGCTGCTACTGTCAGAATGAAGAGCATAGCGGTCTATACCAACGAGAGCGGAGAGTTCACGTTGAAGACCAAGCAGCCTTCGACCATGATGGAAGTGACGGCTCCGGGCTATGACCGTCGGTACATTGAACGCCGTGGCCGTGATTTTGTCCGCATCTATCTGGTGGTGGCACAGCTGTCCAACCCGATGGGCGCCAAGGGACAAGTCGAGGTGGTGACCAAGGAGCTGATTCCCGAAGGAACGGCTGTCAGTACCGTGGAGGATATATCGCTTTATACCCCTATGCAGACCATCGACCGCATTCTGGAAACCCGTTTGGGCACCATCCGTACCATCAACCGTTCCGGTTTGGATGATATCGGCTCTTTGATGTATATCCGCGGTATCAATTCGCTCAATTCCGAGTCGCAGCCCCTGGTCGTCGTCGATGGCGTCATCATGGAGTCGTACGCGGACTATGAGTCGGTTCACGACGGATACTTCGCCAATTACCTGGCCAATCTCGACATGCAGGATATCCAGACCATCACCGTCATCAAGGATGCTTCCTCGCTCTACGGAACGAAGGCCGCCAATGGTGTGATCCTGATTGAAACCGGTCGAAGCAAGGATGTGGTGACCAAGATCCTGGTCAACGCCGTGGCCGGCACTTCGCTCAAGCCCGGCACCATTCCTACGCTCGATGCCGAACAGAGCCGTCAGTTGTTCAGTGAATTGTACAAGGATTCGCCCTATTCGGCCGATGAGGTAAGCAAGATGCCTGTCTTTAACGAGGACCCGAATTTCCTGTATTACAACAAGTATCATAACAATACCGACTGGTCGAGCTACATTTATCGCAACCACGGTCTCCATCAGAACTACAGCGCCCGTGCCACCGGTGGCGATGCCGTCGGTATGTATGCCTTGTCGGTGGGTTATGTCGGCAACAAAGGTACGTTGGACGGGACGGATTTCTCCCATTTGACTTTCCGTTTCAATTCCGATCTGGAAATTGCCAAGAATGTCACCACGGCGGTGGACTTCACCATCAGCAGTATCAATGCGGAAACCCGTAACGACGGTATGAATTCAACGACGTCTCCCTACTACCTGAGTCAGGTCAAGTCGCCTGTGTTCCACCCATATCAGTATTCGAAATCTTCCGAAGACAGAAGTACGCTCACCTCTTTCTATGAAGAGGCCGACGACTTGGGTATCAACAACCCGCTGCCGGTTCAGGAGGAGTCGGAGATGGGCTCCGACATGACCAACTTCATGGCCCTGCTCCGTCCGAACTGGAAATTGAACAATAGCTTTACCTTGAACGGTTTGGCCGGTTACCAGTTGGATAAGATGTATGAATACTATTTCACGCCTCATGCCGGTGTCGCTCCCTTTGTGAATATGGCCGACGGCCATTACGAAGTGTACGCGAACGAGGTCAAGGCCCAGAACATGCGTGAGATACGCTACACCTTGGAAGCCCGCCTCAATTACCAGAAGCAGTTGGACGGTCACAACATCGCCGCCTTGCTGGGTTACCGTTTTATCAACAAGGACCGTAGCTGGACCCGTGCATCGGGTTACAATACCCCGGACGATGAACAGCGTTTCCTTACCACTTCGCTGATCCGCCGCAAGATGACAGGTGAAGACTTGCATGTCAAGAACATCTCCTGGTTTGTCAACGGCAATTGGGACTACATGCAGAAGTATTTCCTCAACGCCGCGGTGTCGATGGATGCCTCGTCGCGTTTCGGTACTGAAATCGAAAAGGGCGCCTTGAAACTGTTCGGCGTCAATTGGGGCTTCTTCCCCTCGGTGTCGGGTGCCTGGCAGATTTCTTCGGAAGACTTCATGGCCAATGCCGAGCTGATCGAGTTGCTCAAGTTGCGTGTCAGCACCGGTATCACCGGTAACGACGACATCCCGGATTATATGTCCAAGCCCTATTTCGTTTCGCACAGTTATATTGAGAAGGCCAATGGCTTGGTTCTGGGCAATTTGGGTAATCCTGGATTGAAATGGGAAACGACCGTCAAGAACAATGTCGGTTTGGATCTCGCCTTGCTGAAGAACCGGGTTTCCCTGTCGGCCGACTTTTATCGTCACCACACCTACGACTTGCTGGTGCTGAAATCATTGGATCCCATCGCCGGTTTCGACACTTATTGGGCCAACGACGGCGAAATGACCAATACCGGTTTTGAACTGGCTTTGAACACCCGTCTGGTCAACACCCGTGATTTCCGCTGGGAAGCCACGGCTACGGTTTCCAAATACAAGAACCAGGTGACCCGCCTGGCCGACGGCGCTTTCTCGACCACGGCCTATGATGCGGAGATCAGGACCATGGAAAATCAGCCGATAGGCGTGTTCTACGGCTACAAGTTCAAGGGAGTCTATGCTTCCGACGCAGTGGCTTCCACCGCCTATACCAAGACCGATGGCACCCGCGACTACTATTACAACAAGTTTGACAATGGTTCGACCGCCCCTGTCAAGGCCGGTAATGCCATCTTCGAGGATATCAACGGCCCCACGGGCACACCCGACGGTATCATCGACGAATACGACAAGACCATCATCGGCGACCCCAATCCGGATTTTTACGGCATGCTGTCCAGTAGCCTTTCCTACAAGGATCTGACGTTGACGGCTGTATTCAACTACTCCTTGGGCAATGATGTCTATAACTACCATCGTCGCGTCATGGAGTCGATGAGTACGCTCAACAACCAGTCGTTGGCCGTGATCAACCGCTGGCGTGCCGACGGACAGGTGACCGATATGCCTCAGGCTGTCTATGGCGACCCGATGGGCAATGCCCGCTTCTCGAGCCGTTGGATAGAGGATGGTTCCTACATCCGTCTGAAGACGGTCCGCCTGGCTTGGGATGTTCCCTACAAGATTCCGTTCCTGAACGACCTGACGGTATGGGCTTCGGCCAACAACCTGTGGATGTACACCAAATACCTGGGTCGGGATCCGGAGACATCCGTTTCCAACAATCCTTTGTTCCAGGGCATAGACGCTGGTCTGCATCCCCAGTGCAAGTCCTTCATTCTCGGTTTTAAACTCAATCTGTAACTTCAACCATAGAGCATATGAAATCATTGAGATATTTATTCATCGCCCTTCCTTTGCTGGCCTTTTCGCTCGTTTCGTGCGAAAAGATGCTGTCGGTGTCTTCGAACGGTTTCCTTTATGCCGAGGACAACACCTTGGACAGCCCTAACGACTCCCTGTATTCTGTGGCTGGTATCCTGGCCAAGATGCAGCTTTTGGGCGACCGCTATGTCATGCTGGGTGAGCTTCGTGCCGATATGATGGATGTAACCCACAACGCCACCGAACCCTTCCGGGAACTCTCATCCCTGCATATTTCGGCCGACAACCCCTTTGTCGAGGTGAACGACTACTACGTGGTGATCAACCACTGCAATTACGTGATCCAGCACATGGATACTTCCATCATGGTGGCCGGTGAACGCTACATGAAGCGTGAGTATGCCGTTGCCAAGGCTATCCGGGCCTGGACTTACCTGCAGTTGGCGCTCAATTACGGCAAGGCCTTCTATTTTGAGGAGCCGATCCTGACCGTGGCGCAGACCCAGCAGGTTTCCAAGGATGCCTCCTTGATGAAAACCAAGGATGAAATAATCGATTTGCTGATCGATGAACTGCTTCCTATTGAAAACGTGAATTATCCCGCCTACGGATCCATTTCAAAATACAGCAGCGGTTCGCTTTTCCTGTCTGTCCACTACCTGTTGGGCGAACTCTATCTATGGCGTAACGAGTATGCCAAGGCGGCAGCCCAGTACTATGCCTACATCAACGATGAGAGTAAGAAGGTGGACGTCAACAACCGTTGTACACAGCATCTGTTGACAGAGAGCAACACTCGAACCAGAGGTACAAACATCTACCAGACGGAAACGGCTGTCGTCACTGCAAAGTGGCTCAGATTGTTTGATCTTGGCTCGGCGAATGAGGCATCAGCAGTGATAGCTTATTACTACACGATTGCTTTTGGTGAGTTTACGAATTGCAATCTGGTGAACTACACCAAGAACAAATTCTATGTGGCACCTTCCCAGCGGGCTCTCGATTTGTATCTCAACAAAACATACGATGCCTTCACGAGCGATGAGTCTGTCTCCACCACCGGCGATTTGAGGGGCTATCCTTGTATGATCCGCAAATTGACATCCAATGCGGAATTCATCGATCCCTGGGATTTCGACGAGGATGAATCCAAGATGGCCCAGGTGCCCTATATCGACCTCTACAAAGAGGAACTGGGCACTTATTACATCGATTTCTACGGTAGGGAAGAGCAGGATTATGTCATCCTGCAGCGTGCCACTTTGGGCTATCTCCGCTATGCCGAGGCTGTCAACCGCATGGGCAAGCCGACGCTGGCTTTGGCCGTGGTGAATCGTGGATTGAAATCTTCCACTATTTCAGACAGCCTTTATATCAACCAGAACGAAGTCGATTCGACGTTGAGGGCCCAGTGGAGCCTGGCCAAGTTTGATGACAACTGCGGTACGGTGACCCGTGGACAGGGTGCCACCCAGAGAGTCCTCTTCGGGACCGATCTGGCCACTTTGCAGGATTCCATCGAATTTGTCGAGGAAGTACTGATCGAGGAAATGGGGCTGGAATCCGCTTTCCAGGGCAACCGTTTCCACGATTTGCAGCGCATGACCCACCATCGTCCTGAAGCCAATTACATCGGTGAGGCTTTGTCGGCCAAGTTCCCGTCGCGTCGCAGCGAGTTCATGGCCAAGGGTGAGGGCGACTGGTATCTGCCTTATCCCGGCGAAGAATAGCCGCTGAGCGTCCGGCGCCCCTTCGCGGATAGACTGTCCGGTGGGGCGTTTTGGCATATCATCATACTGATTATCAGAGGATTTCGGAAGGATAAATATTCTTTCCGAAATCCTTTTTTTTTGGTGGGGAATGATGTACTTTTGTACTCCCGCCGCAATGAACAAACATAAATATAATTGATATGAACACTATTCAAGACTTGACCGACCAACTGTATCGTGAGGGTGTCGAAAAAGGCAACCAGGAGGCCGAAAAAATCATTGCCTCGGCCCGCGAAAAAGAGGCTGCCATCCTTTCAGAAGCCCGTCAGCAGGCTGACGATATCCTCTCAGCTGCCAAAAAACAAGCCGAGGAGCTTGACAAGAACACCAAGGCCGAACTCAGACTCTTTGCCGGTCAGTCGCTCGAAGCCCTGAAATCGGAAGTGGTCAACCTGCTCAACGACAAGGTCGTTTCCGACAGCGTCAAAGAAGCCACCGCTTCGAAGGATTTCATGCCCAACCTGTTGCTGACTTTTGTCAAGAACTGGGCCGCCCAGGGCGATCTCGTCATCGAAACGGCCGATGCCAAGGCCCTGACGGCTTTCTTCCAGGCCAAGGCTGCCGACGTCCTGAAGCAAGGACTCGAAATCAAGCAGGTGAACGGCCTCGATACCGATTTTGTGCTGGCACCCGCCGACGGCTCTTACAAGATCCAGTTGGGCAAGCAGGACTTTGTCGAGTATTTCAAGGAATTCCTGCGTCCGAAACTCGTGGAAATGTTGTTCTGATTTTCCCGGCCAGCCATGAGTCAATATTACTATCTGGTATCGGGATTGCCGGATATCAGCCCTGATGACGCCAAACTCAGCCTGGGCTACACGGACTATCTCGACGAACTGATGCAGAGCCTTTCCCGCCATGATGCGCATCTGCTCTCGTATTTCCGTATGGACTACGAGAACCGCAACCTGCTCGCATGGCTCAAGGACAAGGAAGCCCCCCTGCATCCGCTGGGACTGCTTACGGCCGAGGTTTTCCAGGAGCAATTGCAGCTGATCGATTTCGAGGAGCGTGGTCCGCTGCCCGGGGTGCCGCCGTATTTTCTGACATTCCTGCGTGAGCGGGCCGAGGGTCTGGTGGCGGAAGGGCAGGAGGAGAACCGGCTGACAGCGCTTTTCCATGAACATGTGAGCCATTGCTCCAATGCCTTTGTGCGTGAGTGGTTCGCCTTCTCCCAGAACCTCAACAACCTGCTGCTTGCGCTGTCGTGCCGCAAATACGGCTGGGATGTCGAATCCCAGCTGGTGGGCGACTCGGAGATTGTACAGCAGTTGCGCACTTCCACGGCCCGGGATTTCGGCCTGAGCCAGCTTTTCCCCCAGACCGAGGCCGTACTGCGTCTCGCCGAGGAGGAAGACCTGCTCGAAAGGGAAAAGAAGACAGACCGCATCAAGTGGGATTTCCTGGACGAACTCAGTTCGACCTGCTATTTCTCGGTCGAGGTGTTGCTGGTCTATCTCATCAAACTGCAGAGCCTCGAGCGCTGGATCGAACTCGATCCCCGCAGCGGCGAGGAAAAGTTCCGCGCCCTGATCGCTTCGATGAAAACCTCTGTTCAAACACAAGACAAATAATTTAAATCACACGCATAATGTCAACAAAAGGAACTGTAAAAGGAATCATTTCCAACCTGGTCATTGTCACCGTCGACGGTCCGGTCAGCCAGAACGAGATCTGCTACATCATCACAGGGCAGACCCGTCTGATGGCCGAAGTGATCAAGGTGATCGGCGCCGATGCCTACGTTCAGGTATTTGAAAGCACACGTGGCCTGAAGGTGGGCAGCGAGGCCGAGTTTTCCGGCCACATGCTCGAAGTCGCCCTGGGCCCCGGTTTGCTGTCGCGCAACCTGGACGGCTTGGAAAACGACCTGGACAAAATGGAGGGCGTTTTCTTGCGCCGTGGTGAATACACTTCGCCGCTGGACGAAGAGAAACTGTGGCAATTCAAGGCTTTGGCCAAGGTGGGCGACACGGTTGCCGCAGCCGACTGGCTGGGCCAGGTGGACGAAAACTTCCAGCCTCATAAAATCATGGTGCCTTTCGTCTTCCAGGGCAGTTATACGGTGAAGAGCATCGTGCCCGACGGCGAGTACCGCATCAACGACACCATCGCCGTCCTGACCGATGCTTCGGGCAAGGATGTCAATGTGACCATGGTGCAGCGTTGGCCGGTCAAACGCGCCATTACGGCATACAAGGAGAAACCCCGTCCTTTCCGCCTGTTGGAAACGGGTGTCCGCATCATCGACATCGCCAACCCGATTGTCGAGGGCGGTACGGGCTTCATCCCCGGTCCTTTCGGCACAGGCAAGACGGTGCTGCAGCACGCCATTTCCAAACAGGCCGAGGCCGATATCGTCATCATGGCCGCCTGCGGTGAACGCGCCAACGAAGTGGTGGAGATCTTTACCGAGTTCCCCGAACTGGAAGATCCGCACACCGGCCGCAAGCTGATGGAACGTACCATCATCGTGGCCAACACCTCCAACATGCCGGTGGCTGCCCGTGAAGCATCGGTCTATACGGCTATGACCATCGCCGAGTATTATCGCTCGATGGGTCTCAGGGTGCTGCTGATGGCCGACTCCACCTCGCGTTGGGCACAGGCCCTGCGTGAAATGTCCAACCGCTTGGAGGAACTGCCCGGCCAGGATGCCTTCCCGATGGACCTTTCGGCCATTATCTCCGCCTTCTACGGCCGTGCCGGCTATGTCTATCTGAACAACGGCCAGACAGGTTCCATCACCTTTATCGGTACGGTGTCGCCGGCCGGCGGTAACCTCAAGGAACCGGTCACCGAGGGCACCAAGAAAGCTGCCCGCTGCTTCTACGCCCTGGAGCAGGCCTGTGCCGACCGCAAGCGCTATCCGGCCGTCAATCCGATCGATTCCTATTCCAAATACATCGAATATCCCGAGTTCGAAGAATATATCTCGAAGCTCATCTCCCCCGACTGGATTCCGATGGTCAACGAAATGAAGACCCTCATGCAGCGGGGCAAGGAAGTGCAGGAGCAGATCAACATCCTGGGCGACGACGGTGTGCCCCTCGACTATCACCTCACCTTCTGGAAATCGGAAGTGGTGGACTTCGTCATCTTGCAGCAGGATGCCTTCGACAAAGTGGACAGCGTATGTCCCATCGAACGCCAGCAGTATATGCTCAAGCTGGTGACTGGCATTACCCGCATGCAGTTCAAGTTCGACAACTTCACCGAAGTGATGGACTATTTCAAGCGTATGATCAACACCTTGCGCCAGATGAACTACAGCGAGTTCCAAAGCGATGATTTCAAGCGCTTCGAGCAGGAACTGGAACAGATTATCAGCGAACGTGCAATCCGATAAAACCGACACCCATGGCAACAAAAGCATTTCAAAAGATTTATACCAAGATTACCCAGATTACGAAGGCTACCTGTACGCTGAAAGCCACCAATGTGGGTTATGACGAACTGGCCACTGTCGATGGCAAGCTGGCCCAGGTGGTGAAGATCATGGGCGAGGATGTCACCTTGCAGGTGTTTGGCGGCACGGAAGGTCTGCGGACCAATGCCGAAGTGGTGTTCCTGGGCAAGGCTCCGACGCTGCGCGTCGGCGAGCAATTGTCGGGCCGTTTCTTCAATGCCTTCGGTGAACCCATCGACGGCGGCCCCGTGCCCGAGGGCAGGGAAGTGGAGATCGGCGGTCCTTCGGTCAACCCGGTACGTCGTATGCAGCCCTCCGAGCTGATTGCCACCGGTATCGCCGGTATCGACTTGAACAACACCCTTGTTTCCGGTCAGAAGATTCCTTTCTTCGCCGACCCCGACCAGCCCTACAACCAGGTGATGGCCAACGTGGCTCTGCGGGCCCAGACCGACAAGATCATCCTGGGCGGCATGGGTCTGACCAACGACGACTACCTGTATTTCAAGAATGTGTTCAGCAATGCCGGTGTGCTCGACCACATCGTCAGCTTTGTCAACACCACCGAGAACCCGCCTGTCGAGCGTCTGCTGATTCCCGACATGGCCCTGACGGCGGCCGAATACTTTGCTGTCGAGAAGCACGAGAAGGTGCTGGTGCTGCTCACCGACATGACGCTCTATGCCGACGCCCTGTCGATTGTGTCCAACCGTATGGACCAGATTCCTTCGAAAGACTCCATGCCCGGTTCGCTCTATTCCTACCTGGCCAAGATCTACGAGAAGGCCGTGCAGTTCCCCGACGGCGGTTCCATCACCATCATCGCCGTCACCACCTTGTCGGGCGGCGATATCACCCATGCCATCCCCGACAACACGGGCTATATCACCGAAGGCCAGTTGTATCTGCGCCGTGACAGCGACGTGGGCAAGGTCATCGTCGATCCTTTCCGTTCGCTGTCCCGTCTGAAACAACTGGTGGCCGGCAAGAAGACCCGCGAGGACCATCCGCAGGTGATGAACGCAGCGGTGCGTCTGTATTCGGATGCTGCCAATGCCAAGACCAAACTGGAGAACGGTTTCGACCTGAGCGACTACGACGAGCGTGCCCTGGCCTTCGCCAAGGAGTACTCCAAGGAAATCCTGGCCGTCGATGTCAATCTGGACACCACCGAGATGCTGGATATGACTTGGAAGATCATGGCCAAGAATTTCCGTGTCGAGGAATTGAACATCAAACAGCAGTTGGTTGACAAATATTTCCCGAAAAACTGATGGCAATATCGTTTCAATATAACAAAACCTCGTTGCAGGGGCTGGAAAAACAGCTCAAGATGCGGGAGCGTTCCTTGCCTACCATCAAGAACAAGGAGAGTGCCCTGCGTCTGGAGGTGAAGCGGGCCAAAGACGAAGAAAAAGCCCTGGCCCAAGCCCTGGAAGACAATATCGCCCGCTACGAGGGTATGCACGCGCTCTGGAACGAGTTTGACGGCTCACTGGTCTGCGTCAAGGATGTGGTGCTCTCCACCCGCAAGGTGGCCGGTACCCGCGTCCCGCAACTCGACGAGGTGCTGTTCAGCCTGCAGCCATACAACATGTTCAATGCGCCCAAGTGGTATGCCGACGGCATCGGCCTGTTGCAGCAGCTGGCCCGTATCGGCATCGAGCATGATTTCTGCCTGCGTAAACTCGAACTGCTGGAGTATGCCCGCAAGAAGATCACCCAGAAGGTGAACCTCTTCGAAAAGGTGCAGATTCCCGGTTACCAGGATGCCATAAGGAAAATCAAGCGCTATATGGAAGACGAGGAAAACCTGGCCAAATCGTCCCAGAAGATCGTCAAGAACCGTCAGAGCGCCCAAAAAGCAGAGGAGGGCAGCCTATGATCGTTCCCATGAAGAAATATACCTTCCTGGTATATCATCGCCAATATACCTCTTTCCTGCAACAGTTGCGTGAGACAGGGGTGCTCCATGTCAAGGAACGCAAAGAGGTGGATCTCTCCGACAACGCAGAGTTGCGGCAGCGTCTCGAAGAAGGTCGCCGGCTGACAGTTGTGATCAGGCAGTTGCACGACCTGGCGCCCGCCGATGCCGTGTTTGCCCCGGTGGACAGCTCTTTGGACGGTATGTCCGCCCTGAAGCATATAGAGGATCTTATTCAGCAGCGGCAGGACCTCCAACTCAAGCAGCAGAGCTTGCAGAAGGAAATAGACGGCATGCAGCCCTGGGGCCATTTCGACTGGCAGCGGATCGGACAATTGCAGCAGGCCGGTTGCCGGGTGGATTTCTTCACCTGCAACAAGAGTGCCTTCAAACCGCAGTGGGAGGAAAAATACCGTGCGGTGATTGTCGGAGAAACCAGTGCCGCTTTTTATTTCGTCACGCTCTCGCTCGACGGACAGCGACCCGAAATCGAAGCCGACCAGGCCCGCCTGTCGGCCTCTTCGCTGAGCGAACTGCAAGACAGAATGGCCGCATCGCAGGATGAGTTGAAGGCTTTGGACGCCGAATTGGCCGAATTGTCGATCTCCGAGCTTCGCAGTTTGGAATATGTCGAGCGTCAGGTGAACGACAACTACCAGTTTTCCAAGGTACTCTGTGAGACCCAGCATGCCGCCGACGACCGGCTGCGTGTGCTGGAAGGCTTTGTGCCCGAAGACAAGGAAGCCGATTTGCTGGCCCTGCTGGAACAGTCGCCCGTCTGGTATCAGGCGGAGAAGGCTTCCGTCGAGGCGGCAGAAGTGCCCATCAAACTGAAAAACGGCCGCTTCGCCCGCTTGTTCGAGCCGCTGACCAAACTCTATTCATTGCCCAATTACGGGGAGTTGGATCCCACGCCGGCCTTTGCGCCCTTCTTCACGCTTTTCTTCGGCCTTTGCCTGGGCGATGGCGGCTACGGTTTGTTGGTCTTCCTGGCTTCGACCTGGGCCAAGCACAAGCTGCCCCAGCTCAAGAGCTATGCCATCATGGGGCAGTGGCTGGGACTTTCGACCATTCTGGTGGGCTTGCTCACGGGCATGGTCTTCGGCGTCTCGCTCGATACGGTGGCCTGGCCCTGGCTGGCCAATGTCAAGCACATGTTCGTCACCGACAACAACTACAGTATCATGGGATACAGCCCGATGATGGTCTTTGCCATCTGCATAGGCTTTCTGCAGATCCTGTTTGCCATGGGCTTCAAGGTGGTGCGTATTTCGACGCAGTTAGGCCTCAAATATGCCTTGAGCGACCTGGGCTGGCTGGTTCTGCTCATCGACTTGCTGCTCTATCTGGTACTGACACTGGCCAAGGTGGCTGTTCCTCAGGTGGCAACCTATGTAATCTTCGGTCTGGCGGCTGTTTGCGCTGTGCTGATATTCTTCTTCAACAGTCCGGGCAAGAACCCCTTCATCCAGTTCGGATCGGGCTTGTGGGGCACTTACAACATGGTGAGCGGCCTGCTGGGCGATGTGCTGTCGTATATTCGTCTGTTCGCCCTGGGGCTGGCAGGCGGTATTCTGGGCAGCGTGTTCAACAGCCTGGCTTTCCAGGCCGGTGGCGGACTGCCCATCTGGATAGGCTGGCTGCCGACTGCCATCATCCTGATTTTCGGCCATGGATTGAACTTCTTCCTGTGTATCATCAGTTCGATAGTCCATCCACTTCGACTCACCTATGTGGAGTTCTTCAAGAACTGCGGTTACGAGGGTGGAGGCAAGGAATACCAGCCTTTCCGTCGGACGGCGGTCGTCGAGGAGCCTGCAAATAACTGACAAATGAACGTATATAACAAACAAAACAATTAAATATCAAACAATTATGACAAATCTTCTTTTGGCCTACATTGGCATTGGTGTAATGATCGCCCTTTCGGGTATCGGTAGTGTTTTTGGTCTGACTATCTGCGGTAACGCAGCCATCGGCGGCTTGAAAAAGCGTCCCGATGCCATGGGTACTTTCGTCCTGCTGTCGGCCCTGCCTTCGACCCAGGGTATCTACGGTTTTGTCGCCTATTTCATGATCATCGGCAAGGTTTCTGCCACCATGACGGCCCAGCAGGCTGCCGCCGTTTTCGGCGCATCGCTGGCTGTCGGTCTGGTCTGCTTGCTGTCCGGTTTGCGTCAGGGCCAGGTTTGTGCCAACGGTATCAACGCCACGGCTGCCGGCAACAACGTGACCGCCGGTACGATGGTGATGGCTGCCTTCCCCGAATTCTATGCCATCCTGTCGCTGCTGTTCCTGATTCTGGTCGGCGGAACCATTTAATTCTGAACAGAATACCTATCAGCCATCACAGGGCATCCTGCTGCAGCGATTGCTGAGTGGGATGCCTTGTGTCGGCTTTCCATCCCCTTCATTGCATGAAGCAGAAAGTTGTCGTCGGATTGTCGGGCGGTGTCGATTCCAGTGTCGCAGCCTGGTTGCTCAAGCAACAGGGCTACGATGTGACGGGGGTCTATATGATCAATTGGAAGGATACCGAGGGCACGCTGTCGGGGTCCTGCCCCTACGAAGACGATGTGCTGATTGCCTCCCTGGTGGCACGCAAACTGGAGATCCCTTTCCAGGTGGTCGATTTGAGCGACACCTACCGCCGTCAGGTGGTGGACTACATGTTTGCCGAGTATGAGAAGGGTCGCACACCCAATCCCGATGTGCTTTGCAACCGGGAAATCAAATTCGATGCCTTTTGGAAGACGGCCCAGTCGCTGGGCGCCGAAAAGGTGGCAACGGGCCATTACTGCCGTTGCGACCAGGTGAGGGGAGAGGATGGACAGTCGTATTACCGCTTGCTGGCCGGTACGGACGACAACAAGGACCAGTCGTATTTCCTGTGTCAGCTGTCGCAGGAGCAGCTGTCGCATGCCATGTTCCCCATTGGGGATATGCTCAAGCCGGAGATCCGCCGCATTGCCGCTTCCCTGGGCCTGGCTACGGCCCAGAAGCGCGATTCGCAGGGCATCTGTTTTGTGGGCAAGGTGGATTTGCCGGTATTCCTGCAGCAACAACTCTCGGCCAAGGAAGGCGACATCTACGAGATTCCGGCCGATTTCAAGGCCTATGGCCGCAAATATCCCGACGACCTGCATCTCAGGCTGCAAAAGCAGTCCACTCCCTATTACTACCGTCCCAAGGACGGCCGTCTGCTGGGCCGCCACCAAGGCGCCCATTTCTACACCGTCGGCCAGCGTAAGGGCCTGCATATCGGCGGCACGGAAAAGCCTATGTATGTGCTGGCCACCGATATCGAAAACAACTGTCTCTACATGGGTCGCGGCGACGGGCATCCCGGCCTGTACCGGCGTTCGCTGCTGGTGGCCGCCGACGAGATCCATTGGATCCGTCCCGACAAGGCCATGGCGGTGGGGGAACAGCGCGACTATGCCGTACGCATCCGTTATCGCCAGCCTTTGCAACAAGCCCGGCTTTACGCCTTCGAGGAAGGCATCTACATCGAGTTCTCCGAACCGCAGAAAAGCATCGCCGCCGGCCAGTTTGCCGCCTGGTACGACGGAGACGAACTGGTCGGTTCGGGCGTAATCCACGCCTGAGGAATTACTGCGGCATTTGCAGGAATTTTAGGAAATCGTCGGGGTTTTCGCTGAAAGCAAAGGCGGGAGCCAGGGGGCGGCCGTCGGTATCGACGATGACATAGAAGGGCTGGGCGTTGGCACCGAACTTGTGGCGCTGCAGATAGCTCCATTTGTCGCCCACGGTGCGCAGCTTGCGACGCTGGCCGTATTCTTCGATGATGAGCGGAGAGGGCAGGGCGGTCTTGTCATCGACCATCAGGGATATCAAGACATAGTGCCCGCGTATGTAGTCCTTGACGCGGGGATCCTGCCAGACGGCATTCTCCATTTTGCGGCAGTTGACACAGCCGTAGCCAGAAAAATCGACCAACACTTTTTTGCCATGTTCCCGGGCATAGGCCATGCCTTGTTCATAATCGAGGAAATCAGCTTCGAGCTGTTCGCCGAAAAGCTTGATGGTCTGGGTGGACATGGGAGGTGCAAACGCGCTGATGGACTTGAGTGGAGCGCCCAGCAGACCGGGCACCATATAGGCAGCAAAGCCGAAGCAGAGGAGGGCCAGCGTCAGCGGCAGCGCCTTGATGCGTTTTTTGCCCTTGTCGTCGTGGGGGAAACGTATCACGCCCAACAGGTAGAGGCCGGTGCACAGGGCGATGACAATCCACAGGGCGACAAACAGTTCGCGCGGCAGGATGCCCCAGCCATAGGCCAGATCGGCCACGGAGAGGAATTTCAGCGAAAAAGCCAGTTCGAAGAATCCCAGCACGACTTTGACCGAGTTGAGCCAACCGCCGCTCTTGGGCAGCGACTGCATCATGTTGGGAAAGACGGCAAACAAGCTGAAGGGCAGGGCCAGCGCCAGGGCAAATCCGCCCATGCCGACGGCGGGGCCGGTGAGCGAGCCTTGCGAAGCCGCTTCGACCAGCAGAGTGCCGATGATGGGACCGGTGCAGGAGAAGGAAACCAGCACCAGGGTGAAGGCCATGAAGAAGATGCTGACCAGCCCGGAGGTGCTGTCGGAACGTTTGTCCATTTTGTTGGCCCAGGAGGCGGGCAACACAATGTCGAACAGCCCGAAGAAGGACAGGGCGAAAGCCACCAGCAAAAGGAAAAACAGCAGATTGAACAAGGCGTTGGTGGCCAGGTTGTTCAAGGCACTGGCACCGAAAATGAGCGTGATGCCCAGTCCCATGAGCAAATAGATGACCACGATGGAGGCTCCATAGCAGAGAGCATCCTGGATGGCTTTGCGCCGGCTGCGGGTACGTTTCAGGAAAAAGCTGACCGTCATGGGAATGATGGGCCAGACGCAGGGGGTGAGCAGGGCCAGCAGCCCGCCCAGGAAACCCAGGGCGAACAGGCGCCAGAGCGAGCGGTCTGGGCCGGTGGCCTGTGCTCCGAAGGCTTGCAGTTCTTCGATGACGGGGGCCCATAGCTGAGGCTGGCTACTGAGCCGGTCGGAGATGTCGCCCCCGACTGCGGCTGTTGTCTCGGCTGCCGTGTCGCTATCGGACAAAAGAGATTCCCGGCCCGATCGAAAATCCAGGTTGCAGGGGGCCAGGCAGGTCTCGTCGTTGCAGACCATGAAACGTATGTATCCTTTGATGGCCAAGTGCTCCGTGTCGGTGACTTCGAGCGGCAGGAAGAAAGCGGCCGTATCCTGATGCATGCGCAGGGTCATGCCGAACACCTTGTCGTCGTAGGCGACAGGCGTGGTCAGGTTGCGGACACTGCCGCGTGGCTGAGCGCCTTGTATTTCTTCCAAGACGAACTCCGTCGAGGTGGGCCCCCCTTGGGGCAGATCGATGTCGTACAGATGCCAGGGACGCTTGACGGCGGCTTGGAACACCAGCCCGCTGTCCGACAGCGTATGGCTCCATTGGACAACGGAGGAGGCTTCGATCTGTTGCTGCGCCTGGCCGAAGGCAAAAGGCCGGGCATTGCCCTGGGCCGACAGGGAGGCGGGCTGCAGGGCCACTGCGAGAAGGGTCGGCAGCAAGAGCTTTTGCCATATCATACGGGGATGCTTCATGATGGTTCTCAATTGTCTGTTATGTCTTCGGTGGGGGCAAAGGGCTCGCGCCAGGTGCAACCTTCCCGCCACCGGCTGCAACCGTAGGCGGTGCGTCCGCGGATGATGCGGCCTTGCTGGCAAAGCGGACAAAGGTCGCCGGTCTTGTCGCTCTTGACGGAAACCATCAGCTGGGACACCATTTCCTTGAGCTCGGCCAGGAAGTCGCTTGCCTGGTATTTGCCGTGCTCGATTTCGCGAAGTTTCTTTTCCCAACGGCCTGTGAGCTCGGCCGACTTGAGCAGGGCGTCGTTGATGGTATGTATCAGATCGATGCCCGTGGAGGTGGGCACCAGATTCTTGCGCTCTTTGACGATGTAGTTGCGTTTGAACAATGTCTCGATGATGGCTGCCCGCGTACTGGGCCGTCCGATGCCGTTCTCCTTGAGGGCGTCGCGCAGCGTCTCGTCTTCGACCGTCTTGCCGGCTGTTTCCATGGCCCGCAACAGGGTGGCCTCGGTATAGGGTTTGGGCGGGGTGGTCTGCTTGGCGGCCAGTTGGGGCTCGTGAGGACCGCTTTCACCCACGACAAAAGCAGGCAGGGTCTTTTCGTCTTCCTCGTTTTCGCCCTCCAGGGGGCTGTCCGATTGGAATACCACCCGCCAGCCGGGCGACAGGATCTGCTTGCCGTTCACTTTGAAGGGCACCTGGGCCGCCATGCCTTGCACCGTGGTGGTGGCTATCAGGCAGTCGGGATGGAAAGCGGCGATGAAACGACGGGCCACCAGGTCGTAAACTTTCATTTCGCGCTCGCTCAGGCCGACCGGTTTCATGCCGGTGGGGATGATGGCGTGGTGGTCGGTGACCTTGCTGTTGTCGAACACCTTCTTGCTTTTGGGCAGTTTCTTGGCCTGGAGCAAGGGGGAAATCAGGTCGGGATAGAGATCGCGGATGCCTTGCAGCGTGCCGGGCACCTTGGGATAGATGTCATCGCTCAGGAAGGTGGTATCGACACGGGGATAGGTGGTGGCCTTCTTTTCGTAGAGGCTCTGGATGAGTTGCAAGGTCTCGTCGGCCGAGAAGGAAAACTTCTTGTTGCATTCCACCTGCAGGGAGGTCAGGTCGAAGAGCCGGGGGGCGAATTCCTTGCCGTTCTTCTTTTCCACCCCCGTCACGACAAAGGGAGCCTCCTGTATCCCGGCCAGGCAGTCCCGGGCCTCCTCTTCCTTGTCGAAGCGGCCTTTGGCAGCCGAGAAGACGGTGTCGCGATAGGTGGTTTTCAGTTCCCAGTAGGGTTCTGGTTTGAAATGGTCGATTTCCTCCTGGCGGCGGACTATCAAGGCCAGGGTAGGGGTCTGCACCCGGCCGATGGACAGCACTTGCCGGTCTTTGCCGTAGCGCAGGGTATAGGCCCTGGTGGCGTTCATGCCCAGCAGCCAGTCGCCGATGGCCCGCATCAGACCGGCTTCATAAAGCGACTGGTAATCTTCGGCAGGTTTGAGATGGTCGAAGCCTTCCTTGATGGCTTCCGGGGTAAGCGAGGATATCCAGAGCCGTTGCACCGGACACGGGCAATGGGCCTTCTGCAAGACCCAGCGCTGGATGAGTTCGCCCTCCTGGCCGGCATCGCCGCAGTTGATGACCAGGTCGGCCTGTGTGACCAGGGAGCGGATGATGTTGAATTGTTTCTGCACGCCGTCATCGTCGGCCACCTTGATGGAAAAGCGTTCGGGAATCATCGGCAGCCGGCTGAGCGCCCAGGGTTTCCAATAGTCGGAATATTCCTGAGGCTCGAGCAGACGGCAAAGATGGCCGAAAGTCCAGGTGACCTGGTAACCGTTGCCTTCGAGATAGCCGTCCCGGCGCCCAGTGGCTCCCAGTACAGCGGCAATGTCTCGGGCAACGGATGGTTTCTCGGCAATGCAGACAATCATTGCAGGGATCAGGCCTTGTTGAAATCGTCCTTGCCTACGCCGCAGAGCGGGCAGGTCCAATCGTCGGGCAACTCTTCGAAAGGAGTGCCGGGAGCAATGCCGTTGTCGGGATCGCCTACTGCCGGGTCGTAAGTGTAACCGCAGACGTCACATACATACTTGTCCATAGTTGTTTGATTTTAAGGTGAATAAAAAATATCCGCCACGCAGGCGGGTTATATGCAAATATAAGGCATGCTGCAGGCAGATGCAAACAAATCGGCCGATAAACACAAATAAATTTGTGAGTGGGAGCGAATTGCCGTATCTTTGCGTTGTTTTGCACACATATGTCGCAAAAAAGACATCTAACCAATAGAGGAAATCTGTTATGGCAGAAAACAAAAACTGGAGTCCGGTAAGGCATTTCTTTGACTACTACAACCGGACGATCCCCCAAAACTGGAACGAACTGGCATTGACCGACTACGACGGTGAACTGAACTACACTTTCGGCCAGATGGCCGCCCAAATGGCCAAGATACAGCTGTTGCTGGAGACGGCCGGCATCGGAAAAGGCGACAAAGTGGTGATTTGCAGCCGCAACTGCGCCAACTGGGCCATCTCTTTCCTGAGCATCGCCGCCAACCGCGGTGTGGTGGTTTCCGTCATGGACGCCTTCGTGGGCTCCGATATCGAGAAACTGGTCAACCACTCCGATGCCAAGGCCCTTTTTGCAGGCCCGGCAGTGTGGGACAAGATCGACATGGCCAATATGCTCGGTCTGGAACTGGTTGTCGGAACCGAGAGTTTTGAATTGCTCTACGGCAAGGGCAAGAAGCAACAGCAGGCATACGCCGCCCTGGAAGAGGCTTTCAAGGAGCGCTATCCCAAGGGCTACCAGAAGGAGGATGTCGCTTTCCCAACCGACAACCTGGACGATCTGCTCATCATCAACTATACTTCCGGCACCACCAGCGATCCCAAGGGCGTGATGCTGTCCTACCGGGCCATTTCCGCCAATGTCCAGTTCAGCCAGGAAGCCATCCCCAACCACAGCGGCTGGACCGAAGTCTGCATGCTGCCGTTGGCCCACATGTTCGGCATGACCATCGAGTTCCTGTATCAGGTGGCCGGTGGTTGCCATGTCTATTTCCTGAGCAAGACCCCTTCGCCCTCGGTGCTGATGAAAGCCTATGCCGAGGCCAAACCCTATATGATCCTGACCGTGCCCCTGGTACTGGAAAAGATTTTCAAAGCCAAGATTTTCCCCGCATTGGAAAGACCTTTGGTAAAGATCCTGTGGCATACGCCTCTGCTGTGGAAGATCGTAGGCAAGAAGATCTACAGCCAGCTGATGGACGCTTTCGGCGGCAACCTGATCTGGTTGATCACCGGCGGTGCCGCCATCAACCAGGAAGTGGAGAAGATTTTCCGGCGCATCAAGTTTCCCTTTGTGGTGGGTTACGGCATGACCGAATGCGGTCCGCTGATCTGCTATCAGGATTGGAACAAGGAAGTGCTGGGTTGCTGCGGTGTTGTTGTATCGCGCAACGAACTCAAGATCGACTCGGCCGATCCTTACACCATCGTCGGTGAAATCCTGGTACGCGGCGAGCATGTGATGATGGGTTACTACAAGAACGAAGAAGCCACCCGTGCCGCTTTGGACGAGGAAGGCTGGCTGCATACCGGCGACCTGGGTCTGATTGACCACGAAGGCCACCTCTTCATCAAGGGACGCAGCAAGGCCATGATTCTCAGTTCAAACGGCCAGAATATCTATCCCGAGGAAATCGAGGACAAAATCAACAACCTCTTCGGGGTGGAAGAATCGGTGGTCGTCGGCCGTGAAGGCGGCAAGCTGGTTGCCCTGGTCTATCCCGACTATTCGCTGGAGGGCAAGCCCGAACTGCAGGGCAAGACCCTGGCCGAGGTGATGGAAGAGAATCGCGAGAAACTCAACAATATGCTGCCTCATTACGCCCGCGTGAGCGAATTCGAACTGGTCAAGGAAGAATTCCAGAAAACGCCCAAGCGCAGCATCCGCCGCTTCCTCTACAAATAAGAGGTGGCGAACCGACAAAAGAAAGCCGGGCAGAGACATCCTCTGTCCGGCTTTATTATGATATGCTTTGGGGAGGCGCTTTGTTACACGCCCTTGCCCAACAACAGCGGTTTGACGGTGAAAACCAGGATCTTGAGATCCATCAGCAAAGACTGTTTTTTGAGGTAAATCAAATCGTAGTCGAGGCGCTCGATCATCTTGTCGACCGAGTCGGCGTAGCCGTACTTGACTTCGCCCAGGGAGGTGACACCGGGCTTGACCTGCCAGACCAGGCGGTAGTGGGGCGCCTGCTCGAGGATCTGCCGGGCATAAAACTCCCGTTCGGGCCGGGGACCGACCAGGGTCATTTCCCCTTTCAGCACATTGTAGAGCTGTGGCAGTTCGTCGAGGCGGTATTTGCGCATGGTGCGCCCGAAGGGCGTGATGCGGCTGTCGTTGACCGAGGAGAGCAGGGGCCCGTCGCTCTCGGCCTCCTTGTACATGGTGCGGAACTTGATAATGTTGAATGGCTTGGCATGCTTGCCCAAACGTTGTTGGCGATAGAACACGGGGCCGTCGGAGTCGCGGCGAACACGGATGGCCAGGTAGAGGAACAGCGGACTGAGCAGAATGAGGCCCAGGCTGCTGAGCAGGATGTCGCCCAGGCGCTTCAGGTGGCGCTCGGCGGCCGACATGCCGGTGGGCGTCAGACGACGGAGCGGCACGCCCGAGACGGAGTAGAGCGAGACATCCGACAGGAGGACTTCCTGGGGGTGGATGGTGGTGTGTATCTCCAGTCCATAGGCATAGAGCCGGTCGGCCACTTGACGGATACGGGCGTCATCGCGCTGGTCAATGGCGATGATCAGGCTTTCGGTGTGTTCGCGGGCGATGATCCGGTCCAGTTCTTCGAGTGTGCCCAGCACCGGGCCTTGAACCAGCACTTTCTCGTCGGGCGAGGCTTTGACAAAGCCCTGGGCCAGATAGACGGAGCTGTTCTTGCGACGGCTCAGGTACTGGCGTATGTCCTCGGCTTCCTGTCCGCAACCGATGACCAGGGCCGATACGCCCACTTTGCCGGCGGCATGGCGGTTGAGCATCAGCGTGGTGAGCAGCAGGCGCGGCAGCAGCGTGCAGAAGAAGTGGATGAGCAGCAAGCCGGCAAAGACACTGTAGAACTGGGTGTACTGGGCCGGGTAGTCGTTGATGATGACCGTGAAGAAGATGAGCAGGCTGCCTATGATGGCACTGAAGAAGGTGGACAGCAGATCGGAACCGGTGTTCTTGCGCCGGGGTTGCCGGTAATAGCCCAGAAAGGCGTAGAGCAGCACCCACAGCAGGGGCAGGACAAGGCTCATGGCATAGGCCTTGGGATTGTTCAGGAAGGCCCATACCGTGTCGAATTCGATGGTAGAGCGGAACTCATAGAAACGGAAGGCGTTGAACAACTGCCAGGCGACCAGCGCCGACAGATAGTCAAAGCAGATATAGCGTAGTATGCGTTTGCGATCGCTCATGGAAAGGGTATTCAGGGTCGGATGATACGGATCTGGCCGCCTGCGCCCAACTTGACAATGGAAGAGGGAGCGGCTTTGACTTTTTCGTCCCGACGGTAATCGACTATGTAGTCCACGGACTTTCGGATTTCTTCCGAAATCTCGGCGAAACAGGCAGGCGAAGGTTCGCCGGCGATGTTGGCCGAGGTCGAGACGATGGCTTTGTGGAAGGCTTGGCAGAGCCCTTGCGAAAAGGCTTCCCGGGTGATGCGGATGCCGATGCTGCCGTCTTCGGCGATCAGGTTGGGCGCCAGGTTGCGGGCCCCGTCGTAGATGATGGTCATCGGCTTGTCGGCCAATTCGGTCAGGTCCCAGGCCAGGTCGGGCAGTTCCTGCACATAGGCGGCCACTTTCTGGATGGAATCGACCAGTACCAGCATGGCCTTGCTTTCGGCCCGGCGCTTGATCTCATAGACACGCCGCACAGCCTCGGGGTTGGTGGCGTCGCAGCCCAGCCCCCAGATGGTGTCGGTCGGGTAGAGGATCACCCCGCCCCCGATGAGCACTTCGCGTGCCTTCTTGATTTCCTGACTCAGAGACATGGCGGTACAAAGATACTAAAACAGCCAGATATACTATGTAACGTGAAACGGGCTTTTTTAGTGTCCTTCCGGGGGAGAATAAAATTTATTTGCGATTGGCCTTAATTTGCCGTACATTTGTGGCACTGGTTGGATTGGGTCCGGCCGGTTGCTTCTTTGAGAGAAAAGAGAAAACAAATATATAGACTTAATGAACACCAAGTGGAATTTATTAACTCTAACCCCCGAACAAGAAAAGAATAAGAAAGTATTAGCAGAAGAATTAGGAGTGAGCCCGGTATTGGCTCAGCTTCTCATACAGAGAGGCATCACGACATTTGACGAGGCTAAGAAATTTTTCCGGCCGCAACTGTCCGATTTGCACGATCCTTTTTTGATGAAGGATATGGACAAAGCGGTGAATCGCCTGAACCAGGCGATAGCCAACAAGGAAAAGATCCTTATTTACGGGGATTACGACGTTGACGGTGCTACAGCAGTAGCGCTGGTTTACAAGTTCTTGCGCCAGTACACCACCCATCTGGACTACTACCTGCCAGACCGTTATGTGGAAGGCTACGGCGTATCGTATCAAGGCATAGATTATGCCGCCAACAACCATTTTTCGCTGGTCATCGTCCTGGACTGCGGCATCAAGGCAGTGGAGAAGATTGCCTATGCCCAGGAAAAAGGCGTGGATTTCATCATCTGCGACCACCACAAACCCGATGACAAACTGCCTCAGGCCGTGGCCGTGCTGGACGCCAAGCGCGAGGATTCGACCTACCCCTACGGCGAGCTGTCGGGTTGCGGAGTGGGCTTCAAACTGATGCAGGCTTTTGCCCAGAACAACGGCATTCCTTTCTCGGAGCTGATTCCCTTGCTCGACCTGGTGGCCGTGAGCATCGCTTCGGACATCGTGCCCATCACGGGCGAGAACCGCATCCTGGCTTTCCACGGACTCAAGCAATTGAATGCCAGTCCGAGCCTGGGCCTGAAATCCATCATCCACATCTGCAGTCTCGACGACAAGGAAATCACCATCAGCGACATCGTCTTCAAGATCGGGCCGCGCCTGAATGCCTCGGGCCGTATCCAGTCGGCCGCCGAAGCCGTCGATCTGCTGGTGACCAAGGATGCCTACCTGGCCAAGGAGATCGCCATGAAGATCGATGCCTACAACCAGGAACGCAAAAACCTGGACAAGAGCATCACCGAAGAGGCGACCGGCATCCTGCAGAATTACCCCGATCTGTCCGACAAGCGGGGCATCGTGGTCTATAACGAAGAATGGCACAAGGGCGTCATCGGCATCGTGGCTTCGCGTCTGTCGGAGGAGTATTACCGTCCGGTAGTGGTGCTGACCCGCTCGGGCAGCCTGGCCACCGGATCGGCCCGTTCTGTTCCGGGCTTCGACATCTACAAGGCCATCGAATCCTGCCGCGACCTGTTGGAGAACTTCGGCGGCCATACCTATGCGGCCGGCCTGTCGATGAAGATGGAGAACCTGGAGGCATTCACCCGCCGCTTCGAGGACTATGTGGCCGAAAACATCCAGTTCGACCAGATGATACCGACCATCGACATCGATGCCGAGATCAAGTTCCAGGAGATTACGCCCAAGTTCTTCCGCATCCTCAAGCAGTTCAATCCCTTCGGGCCGGAAAACAACAAGCCGGTGTTCTGCACCCGCCGAGTGTTCGACTACGGTACCAGCCGTCTGGTGGGCCGCGACCAGGAGCATCTCAAACTGGAATTGGTGGACAGCCATTCGGAAAACATCATGAACGGGATAGCCTTCGGCATGTCCGAGCACAACGACCATGTCAAGTCGTTCAATCCCTTCGACATCTGCTATCACATCGAGGAGAATACCTACAACGGCAGTACTTCGATACAGTTGCTGGTCAAGGATATCAAGAACGACTGATTCTTTTCGGGGGCCATGGATATCTATCACGAAATACTGAAGAAGTATTGGGGGTATGATGCCTTCCGGCCTCTGCAGCTGGATATCATCCAATCGGTGGCGGCCGGCCGCGACACCCTGGGTTTGATGCCTACGGGCGGCGGCAAATCGCTTACTTTCCAAGTGCCTGCCCTGGCCATGGACGGCCTCTGTCTGGTGGTCACCCCCCTGGTGGCCCTGATGAAGGACCAGGTGGAGCGGTTGCGGGAGATGGGCATCCGGGCCGCTTGCATCCATTCGGGCTTGAGCCAGGCCGAGATCATCGAGACTTTCGACAATTGTCTCTACGGCGACTACAAGTTCCTCTATATTTCTCCCGAACGACTGGCCACCCGCCTGTTTCTGGAACGTCTTCCGGCCTATTCGGTGAGCCTGCTGGTGGTCGATGAGGCCCATTGCATTTCGCAGTGGGGCTATGATTTCCGTCCTTCCTATCTGGAAATTGCCCGCATCAGGGAGTTGCTCCCCGCAGTGCCGGTGCTGGCCGTCACGGCGACGGCTACGCCCGAAGTGGTGGCCGACATCCAGCAGCGGCTGCATTTCCCCGAGCCCAATGTGTTCCGTGTCAGTTTCGAACGCAAGAATCTGGCCTACGTGGTGCGTCAGACCGAAGACAAGGACAAGCAGTTGCTGGGCTGGCTGCAGAACGTGCCAGGCACGGCCATTGTCTATGTGCGTATGCGCAGCCGCACCCGCGAAATCGCTTCCTTATTGAAGAAGAACGGCATTGCGGCCGACTACTATCATGCCGGCTTGAGCGAGGAAACCAAGAACGCCCGGCAACTGGCCTGGAAGAGTGGTCAGACACGGGTCATCGTCTCGACCAATGCCTTCGGCATGGGTATCGACAAGGCCGATGTGCGCCTGGTGCTGCACTACGACCTGCCCGATTCGCCGGAAGCCTATTTCCAGGAGGCCGGCCGCGCCGGCCGTGACGGCAAGAAAGCCTATGCTGTGCTGTTGTTCCACAAATCGGACGCCACCCAGCTCAAACGCCGCGTGGGCGACACCTTCCCCGACAAAAAATATATCCGCAAGGTCTATGACAGCCTGTGCTATTATTATGAACTGCCTGCCGGGGCAGGCGAGGGCTTGAGCCGCATTTTCGACCTGGCGGATTTCTGTACGCATTTCCACTTGAACGCCAATCAGGCTTTCGGCTCGCTCAAGATACTGCAGCAGGCCGGCTATCTGGAATATACCGACGAACAGGATACGCATTCCCGCCTGGGCATCACCGTGGGCCGCGACGAACTGTATCAGCTGGAGCTGGACGAACCGACCGATGCCTTGCTGCAAACCCTTTTGCGCTCCTATCCGGGCCTGTTTGCCGACATGATCCCCATCGAGGAGTCTGTGCTGGCCCAGCGCGTGGGCTGCAGCCGCGAGCAAGTGTATCACGGCCTGAAAAAACTGTCTTCCTACGGGGTGCTGAACTACCTTCCCCGCCGTACCTCCCCGCTGGTCACTTTCACCCGCGACAGGGTGGAGGGCAAGGACCTGCGCCTGGGATCGGAGGTCTATGAGGTGCGCCGGCAGCGTTTCGAGGAACGCATCTCGGCCATGGTGGAGTATGCTTCGGACAACAGCGTCTGCCGCAGCCGCCGGCTGATGCATTATTTCGGCCAGCAAAAGGCCGCCAACTGCCACCAGTGCGACGTCTGTCTCAAAAAGCAGGGCCGGCTGCGCCATTACGAAGTGGAGGAAATCTCCGAGGCGATTCTGGCCGCCTTACGCGAAAAACCACTCTCGCTCGAGGCCCTCATTGACGGCCTTCAGTCTGATTCGGAAAAAAGCCTCGAAGTGCTCCGCCTCCTTGCTGAGCAGCACCTCGTCTGCGAAGAGAATTTCCTCTATTACCCCTGCGATAAAGATAAATAGGGTTGTTGTTTCTAAGTTGTTGTAATTAATGTCCTTAGTTTGATTTTGTATGATTATTTCAGAAATAATTTTGTTATTAATACAATAATCTATTACCTTTGCCCTTGTATGAGAGTTATAGCTATTTCTACTCTTCGAGATTTTTGGATTAATCATCCGGAAACAAAGTTGCCGCTAAGCGAGTGGTATGTGAAAACGTGCAACGCTCATTGGCAATCGTTGTTAGACATGAGAAAGGATTTTAATTCTGTAGATTATGTTGGGAATCAACATTATGTCTTCAATATTAAGGGTAACAATTATCGATTGGTAGTAGCGATCAAGTTTATGCCGGAGTTGGTGTATATACGATTTGTTGGGACTCACGCTGAGTATAGTAAAATTGATGTATCAAAGATATAGAGAATTAATGGCACAAATTAAGGACGAAAGACAGTATAAAGCGATGCTTTCAAGAATCGACACGCTTTTTTTTGAAACCGATGAACAGACGCCTTCGGACGATCCGCGTTTATTGGAACTGGACCTTTTATCCGCGCTTGTGGAGGAATACGAAAAAGAGCATTTTCCCATTGAAACTCCTTCTCTTTCTGCAACCATGAAAGCGCGGTTGTCAGAGTATCATTTGACACAAAAGGAACTGGCTGCTATGTTGGGTATGACGGCTCCTCGGCTTAGTGCAATTCTAAGTGGTAAAGCTAATCCTACTTTTGAGCAGGCTAGGATTATTTCCTCTCGATTGAATATTGCGCCATCCATTATTCTTTCGTGAGACTTATTTGATTGAGAATTATTGAATTATAGAGTATTATTCATGCTGAAATAATAATTGTTTTGTAGCTGCGTCAGCGGGAGGTTTGAAGTGTCATTTGGACACTTCAAACTTTTTTATTTGGGGAGTGTAAGAACAGTTTCAGATAAAACCATTAGTTGGCCCAAACGAAATTGTCGGGGCCGGCGCCGATTTCGAAGTGATATTTGACGATGCCCAGATCCATTTGGGTATATCCGATCATGGAGAATCCTTTGTGGGCCATCACCAGATGGTGGCCATTTTTCATTCCCATATACTCGAAGGAGAACTTCTGCTGGTTCACGGCAGTGGGAGCCAGTAAAGCGGTTTCGACACCCTTGACAAACCAGGGTGGTGGAGCCCCATTGGTCGAACTGCTTACTTGAGCAACGGTTTTGATTTTGTGACCTGCCCCTTGCGTCTTTCCGTAGCCTAGAGCGATGTAACAAACTATTTTTTCGCCTTCGGCCAAAACATAGGTGTCGGGTATTTTGGAATAAGTAAGTCCAACCCAGCATGTGTTCAATCCGAGTGTTTGGGCCAGCAGTACCAGTTGCTCGCCATAGTATCCCACGCGTTCGTCCAGGTCGTAGGTCTTTGGCCCGGCCATAACGAGGTAGTTGCAGACACCGCGGAATCTTCCATACTTGGAGATGGTGCCCGAGAAAGCCTTGGGCTCGTTCAGGATCAATTGGATATGTAAGCTTCCTTCTTCATTGAGGGCTGCGATGCGTTCTTGAAGCACTTTGACAACATCATCTGTCAAAGGCTGTTCTTTGTAAGCCCTGACACTGTGTCGGGCAGCGATAGCTTCTTCTAAGGTCATAATTTTTGATCTTTGAGCTGTTTCAAGGCCCGGCAGAGCTGGTCGGGGCAGGAAGTGGGTTTGTCCTTTTCAGAACTTGACCTGGCGGTCTGGGGCGGAGAAGGAACTGAAGCAGGCGGTGGCGTCTGTGATGCACAGGAGGGCCATGTTGTCGTCATCGGCCTTGTACATCGACTTGAGGCCGGGGTTGCGGTCGAGGAATTCCTGCTTCATGCCGATGTCTTCGACATTGACCAGCGTGCCGCTCAAACGCATCCATTCCGTGCCCGAAGGACGCAGGGCACAGATCTCGAACTTGCCGTTTTGGGCAATCTGTTTGTAAACGTTTTTCACCTTGCCCGTCATGATGTAGAGATGACCGTCGATGATTTCGGAGACACCGAAGGGACGCACACGGGGCTGGTCGCCGTCGGCGGTGGCGATGAAGAAGGCACCGCAGTCCTTCAAGTAGGCCTGTACTTCTTGCATGTTGGCTTGTTTCATTTCTTCACTGATTGGATTGTTGTTGGGTTCTGTCGATTGTTGTTTGTTGTGGCAGGCGGTCAGCAGCAATAGTGCGGCGGCCAGGAATAATGCTTTTTTCATTGTTGTTTGTTTTGAAAATGAGGGTGTTGGCTTTACGATGCCGACAGGGACAAATATAGCGAATAAATTCGTGTTATCATTTTTTTTGTCCTGTCTGCCGAAAAATATTGGATAATTGTTTGAGGCGGAAAAAATGTTCTCTATCTTTGCACACGCAAAACGGATCGAAAATGAACAGTTTTACCTTTGCATACTTTTATTACGGCTATTACTTTAACCTCGAAGGTTAGGGCAGGCTGGCGTGTATGTGAAGGTCAAGGAGATTGCAACAACATTCAACGATAAGGTCCCGCCCGAACAAGGCGGGATTTTTTTATGACAAATACAAGGAATATGGAAGACCCCGGAAAGGACAACATCATGGCCGCCATCCAGCCGGCCAGTCGCTTGCAGGAACTGAGTGAATACTACTTTTCGCGCAAGCTGCGTGAAATCGCCCGGCGCAACGAAGAAGGCCAGGACATCGTCAGCCTGGGCATCGGCAGTCCCGACTGCCCGCCCTCGCCTGAGGCCGTCGGGGTGCTCTGCGAGCAGGCACGGCGCAGCGACACCCACGGCTATCAGCCCAACAACGGCATGAAGGAGTTGAGACAGGCTTTCGCCGCCTGGTACGGACGCTGGTACGGTGTGACGCTCGATCCCGAGCGGGAAGTGCTGCCGTTGATGGGTTCCAAGGAAGGGGTGTTGCATGTGTCGATGGCCTTCCTCAATCCCGGCGATGGCGTCTTGATCCCCAATCCCGGCTATCCGACCTACCGCGCCGTGAGCAAGCTCCTTCAGGCCCGCATCGTCGAATACGACCTTGACGAACAGCAGGCTTGGTGGCCCGATTTCAAGGCCTTGGAAGCCATGGACCTGAGCGGTGTCAAGCTGATGTGGGTCAATTACCCCAATATGCCCACCGGGGCGCCGGCCAGCCGGGAACTTTTCGCCAGGATCGTTGATTTCGGCCGCCGGCACGGCATCGTCATCGCGCACGACAATCCCTACAGCTTCATCCTGAACGATCGGCCGTTGAGCATTCTTTCGACAGAGGGTGCCAAAGATATCTGTATCGAACT
>JAGDCW010000145.1 GCA_017958305.1 Bacteroidales bacterium
CACGCCGTAGTTGTAGGCCTGGGTATAGTTGTACCAGGTGTTGGCCACGGAAATCTCCAGCGTGTTGCGGCCGTTTTTCAGGGCCTTGGTCACCTCCACCCGGTAGGGTTCGCACCAGATGGTGCCGCAGTCCTCGCCGTTGACCGTCACCTTGGCAGCCACATCGACATGCTCGAACTGCAGGAAATACCGGGCATTCTCAGGCTCCAGTTTAGGCTTCTTGGCGTCGAAGGTGCAACGGTAGTCGGCCACGCCCGAGTAGTAGCGTACGGCGGGCTCCTGTGCCTCGCTCCAGTCGAAGAGTTCCTTCACCTGCAGCGTGGTGTCGGTGCGGCGCAGCTTGATCTGCCAGGGCGAGAACTTCATGGACAGCAGCTGGCGGTCGATGGCCGAGGGACGCAGCGAACGCGCCACCTTGCGGTATTCGGCATTGCCGTCACGGTCGATGCCGGGCGTGCCGCGCATGACGATGAAGACCGAACCGTTCTTGTCGAGGCTCAGGTGGATGACCCGGCCGTGGTCCCAGCCGCCGGCGCGCATTTCGGTCACCTCGCCCGTGAGCGGTTGCCACAGTTCGACCAGGTTGTTGTCGCTCTCACGCAGCTGTACCAGCACACGGCGGGGCGTCTGTCCCTGGTTGGAGACGAACCAGATATCGTTCACACCGTCGCTGCGGTGGTTCCAGGCAATATCGTCCAGCAGGCGGCCCTGGGTGTCGAAGAAGCGGATGTCGGGCGTCAGGCCCAGCGAATCCAGGCCGGACTCGACATAGGGCAGCACCGTGCCGGCCCCGGCAGCCTTGGCCCAGACAGCTTCGGCCAGCTGGCTGTAATCGGCCTCGGACACCTTGTTTTGGGCCACATCGCTGTAGGAAGTGCCCTGGGTCGGCTTGGTGGGCGGCAGCATGACCACCACCCCGCCGTCCTGCAAAGATTTGATTTTCTGCAAGACCTCATAGCTCAAGTAATTGGCGTCGGGCGCCATGGGATGGGCGATGGGCAGCACCAGCACCTTGTAGGAGGCACCGCCGGGCAAGACCATCCGGCCGTCGCGGACGCGGGCCAGACGCAAAAGGGCGTCACGGTTGATGCAATCGTATTTGTAACCGCGGAGCGGATCGGTCCACAGATCGGCCGTGATCATGTTCTTGGAAGCCGTCACCGCCACCGAAGTGGAATGGACCGGCTGGCCCTCGTTCTTGACACGGGCCGCTTCCGAAGCCACCCTTTCGGGGCCGAAGAGACCGGGCAGCGAGCCGACCAGCTTGTCGGGCAGCACCGAGCGCGAAGGCAGGTTCTCCCCGGTGAAGACGGCGATATCGACCACCGGATGGCCGTATTGCAGCATGGTCTGGCAACGCTTGATGTATTTGACCCAGGCACCGGCAAAGGGCCACCAGGTCTGGTTGCCGTGCATATACAGGCCGATGCCGTCGAGCGTCATGCCCGGATACTTGCCGGGGAAGGGATGCAGGCAGAAGACATGGAAGAACAGTTTGTTCATGCCAAAAGCCAGGTTGAAGTCGCCCAACTGCTTGAGCATGCCGGGATATTCCTTCCACAGGGCACGCAGCTGGGTGAAGCCTTCGGCCTGCACCAGGTTCTTGCCATAGATATGGGCGCCGGAGACGGCGTCGAACATGTCGTTGGGCTTGTCGTGCGTGGGACTGTCCAGCCAATACTCGCCCATGGGCAGATCGGCCAGGTCGTAGTGCAGCAGACCGTCGCTGAGCATGGTGGGCGCGACGCATTCCGAGGAGAACTGGCAGCCGTAGTCGTGGGCCAGGTCGGCCAAGGTCTTGAAGAAGACGTCGTGGATCAGCTCGACGATGGTCTGGCGGATATCGTACAGCACCGCCTCCGAAGTCTCGGCGCTGACCAGCGGGATGCCGGCATAGAGGGCCAGATAGGGCTTCAGGTCGTATTGGCGGCGGGCCTTGAACTCTTCCAGGAAATTGGCTGTCCAGTTCTGGCTGCCGCATTCCCAGCTGTCGGAGTGCAGACGCACCAGCACGCGCCGGAGCAGGGCCGGGTCGATGTGCTTGTAGGCGGCGCCGAACCAGTTGTCAAACTGCAGCTGGACGGCCTCTGGGTTGAATTTGTCGCATTCCAGGCCTTTGGCACCCCCGCCCGTGTCGTTGCGGTGACCGGTCGAGGTATGGCCCAGGCGGAGGATCAGCCACTGGCGGTCGCGCGGCAGCCGGACATCGGTCAGCACGCCCTCGGCGTTCATCCGGGCGCTCAGGTCGATGACATCTTCCAAGGCCACACAGGAAGCCGCGGCGATATCCTCCGACGACTGGCGCGGGCTCAGACGCCAGACCAGGCCGGTCTTGCCCTCGAAGTTCTCGATCAGGGGCAGCGCGCTGAGACGTATCTTGCGCACGCTCAGGTCGGCCTTCCACTTGGCGGCATCCAGGTCCTCGGCGCCGGGTTCGGTGCCTTCGGGCGTCCAGTAGAAGCGGAAATAGCGGGCCGTCGTCTCGGGCAGGCTGTAGGTATTGGCTGCATCCGTGTCCTGCCAGCCCCGTCGGGCCGGTTCGCAGGTCTTGATGTCGCGGAAATTCTCGCCGTCGTCGCTGACAGCCACCCGCCAGCGCAAGGCCTGGAAATTGGTCCCGCTCGGCGAAACGGTCATCGAGGCGGCCGTGAAAGGCTCGTCAAAGGCATATTGTACCCAGATCGGTGTCTTGGCGACCAGCTTGCCGCGTCCGTCGGGCAAAAAGGAGACATCCTCGCCCGTGCTGCAAGTAACCTGCGGACGGACCTCGTCGGTGCTGGCATCCGAACGGATGGGCAGGGCCAGGCAGGCGATATCCTCGTAATAACCTTCCATAAAGGGCGGCTGGTCCAAAACCAGCGACTTGTATTGCCCGCCGGCAACGGTCTG
>JAGDCW010000146.1 GCA_017958305.1 Bacteroidales bacterium
ATTGGGCGTAGTCGGCTACCAAGGTGCCTACTACACGATCCAGGACTTTGCCAAGCTGCTGGCCCAGACGGCTCCCTTCAACCAATACTACTACCGCTACGATGTCAACACCTACAAACACATAGATTTCGTGCCGCTCACCTATATCTACGATCCGGATATCTGGTATAACGATTACATCAGGATTACCAATATATCAAATACCGATTACAGCAAGGTTCCAAACCCTGACTGGGATATGGTAAGCACCGACTACGGTAATAGGCAGTACATCGAAGATTGGGAAGCTGTATTTACTGTTAAGATTGAATCTGCCACTCCCGGACTTTACACCTTCAATGGCTCGCAGTACATTCCGACCGTCATTCCGACAGATATTATCTACAAGATTAAAGTCCCCTACTGGAAGCGCGGTCAGGGCTATTTCTACCTACCCATCGTCCACAATGCCGACCAAGTTGACGGGGTGACCAAGAAGGACGGCTACTACGGGGTGGTGCGCAACCATCTCTACCAGGTGAACATCAGCAGCATGATCGGGATGGGCACGCCCAATCCCAGCGAGGACAACCGCACGATCACGCCCCAGAAGCCCATCGAAGACGAATATTACCTGCAGGCCCAGGTCAACGCCCTGCGCTGGCGCTTTGTCAAGCAGGACTATCAATTCGAATAAAGGCCATGACTACCCTGCAAATCCAAGCCAGACCCTTGATCGGTCGCAGCTGCCTGTCCAGTCTTGTGGGCTGGGGACTCCTGCTGGCCGGCCTGGGCCTGGCCGCCTGCAATGCCATCTTCGACTACCCCGGCGATTGCGATGCCTGGATCCGGCTGGTCTATGACCGCAACATGAAATATGCCGATGCCGCGCCCCGCGAAGTGAGTTCGGCCCTGGTGTATGTGTTCGATGCCGACGGCCTGCTCTACAAAAGCTACACAGCCTCGCGCGAGGAGTTGCAGGCCCAGGGCTGGCGCATGCCCCTGCGCGACCTGCCCCGGGGCGACTACCAATGTGTGGTGTGGTGCGGATTGGAAGACGAGCCGGGCAGCTATTCCCTGCCCCGCATGAACAACGGCCGCTCGCGCATCGAAGAGCTCTCCTGCCGCCTGCAGCGCAGCCGCAGCACCGGCCAGGCCGCCGAGGTGGGCGAAATCCAGCCGCTGTTTCACGGCAGTTTCCACCTGGAGGGGCAGCGGCATTTCGAAGGCAGCGACACGGCCGTCGTCCACCTGACCAAAGACCGCAACAGCCTGCGTGTGATCCTGCAGGAGAACAGTCCCTTGGGCGCCGACACCCAGCTGCTCACCGCCAGCATTGCCGACTGCAACGGCCTGCTCGACTACGACAACCGCCCCCTGGACGACGAGACGCTGCTCTACCGGCCCTGCTACACCGATTATGCCGCGAGCGATCCTTCGGTGGGTTCGGCCCCGGGGGCCAACGTCGCCTTGATGGAATTCACCTTGAGCCGGCTGTGGATCGATCCCGAGCGGGAGAACCGGCTTACCGTCTATCACCGGCAAAGCGGCGACACGGTATTGTCCATCCCGCTCAACCGTTATCTGTGTCTGGCCAGGGAACATTACATGAGCGAGCTGTCCGATCAGGAATACCTCGACAGGCAGGACAACTACAGCCTCACCTTTTTCCTGCAACAGGGCCGTTGGGTCGGCTCGCAGGTGGTGATCAATTCATGGAAGATGGTCGTCAGTGATGAAAGTTTTGATTGAGTCGTGTGCCAGGCTAGGCATACTCCAGCTCGCCGATGCCCTGGCGCAGCACCACGGGTTCGTCGCCCGTGCAATCCACCACGGTCGAAGGCTGCACACCGCCCTGGCCGCCGTCGATGATCATATCGACAAAGCGGCCGTAACGTTCTTCGATGAGTTCGGGGTCGGTCATATATTCAGCGGCGCCTTCGACCTCCTCCTCCCCCTCGTCCCAGAGGTTCTCATAGCTTTTGAGCGAAGTGGTCATCAAAGGGTTTCCGAGTTCCTCGACAATGGCACGCACAATGCCATTGTCGGGGATACGGATGCCGATCGTTTTTTTCTGTTTGAAGAGTTTGGGCAGGGCGCTCGTGCCGTTCAGGATAAAGGTGAACGGACCGGGCGTGTTGCGTTTGATCAGTTTGAAGACCGGAGTGGAGATCTTGGCATAGGCACTGATCTGGCTCAGGTCGCTGCAGATAAACGACAGATTGGCCTTGGCCGGCGACTCACCCTTGATCTTGCAGATCTGCTCCACGGCGCGGGCATGGAAGATGTCGCAGCCGATGGCGTAGATCGTGTCGGTGGGATAGATGATGAGACCGCCCTCGCGCAGGGCATTGGCAATCTTCTGCACCACGCGGGCATTGGTGTTTTCTTCGTACAGTTTGATCAGCATGTTCTCTTGTTTCGGTTGATAGGGTTAAAACCAGCGGACATAGCAGAAGTCCATGCGATGCGGCAGGTCGGCGTTCTTGGGGAACATACGGAACGAGAACTGGAACTGGCCGGCCTTCTTGAGGCGGTAGCTCAGCTCGAAGCGCATCTTGCCCGTCGGGGCCTGCACCTGGTTCAGCTCGGCGGTGATGTGCTCGATCTCGCCCGTCAGCTTCTGCCGTTCGGCCACGAACTCGATGCCGATGCCCGAGGTGAGACCCGTCTGCGAGACATCCAGGGTGACGGCCAGGGGCAGGGTTTCGCCCACCTTGGCCTGGTAGATATCCTCGGGGATTTCGACCTTCTCGATGACGATCTTGTCCCAGGCGGCGGCCATCTTTTCCTTCCAGGCGACGATTTCACGCACCTTGGCGTAGTTGTTGCGGGCCAGGTGCTCGCTGCGGTCGGCCAGCTTGGTGTAGAAACGGTCGATATAGTCGTCCAGCATGCGCTTGGTGGTGAAGTGAGGCGCAATCTTGGCGATCGAGTTCTTGATATACATCACCCACTCGGGCGAATAGCCCTTGCTGTTCTTGGCGTAGTAGAGCGGCACGATCTCGTTCTCGAGCATGGAGTAGATGGTGGCGGCGTCCAACTGGTCCTGGTACTGCTGGTTCTGATAGGTCCGTTTTTCGGTCAGGGCCCAGCCGGCACCGGGTTTGTAGCCTTCCAGCCACCAGCCGTCGAGCACGGAGAAGTTCAGCACACCGTTCATCTCGGCCTTCTGGCCCGAGGTGCCGGAAGCCTCCAGCGGGCGGGTCGGCGTGTTGAGCCAGACATCGACACCCGAAATGAGGCGCTTGGCCAGGGCGATGTCGTAGTTTTCGAGGAAGATGATCTTGCCCTGGAACTGCGGCATGCGCGAAATCTCGATGATGCGCTTGATGAGTCCCTGGCCTCCGCCGTCGGCCGGATGGGCCTTGCCGGTGAAGACAAACTGCACGGGGTATTTCTCTTTGTTGACGATGCGGGCCAGACGGTCCAGGTCGGTGAACAGCAGGTGGGCGCGCTTGTAGGTGGCGAAACGACGGCCGAAACCGATGATCAGGGCGTTGGGGTTCATCTTCTCCAGGATGCTCACAATGCGCGAGGGATCGCCCTGGTTCTGCAGCCAGCTGCTGCGGTATTTCTCACGGATGTACTCGATGAGCTGTTTCTTGCGGCCCTGGCGGATCGACCAGATTTCCTCGTCGCTCACGCTGTAGATCATGTTGGAGTATTTCTCGTTCGACTGGTCGTAGATCCAGTCGGGACCGAAGGTACGGGTGTAGAGGGCCTTCCATTCGGGAGCGGCCCAGGTGGGCAGGTGTACGCCGTTGGTGACATAGCTCACGTGCATCTCTTCGGGGAAGTAGCCCTTCCAGATGGGGGCGAACATCTTTTGCGAGACCTCGCCGTGCAGGCGGCTCACACCGTTCACTTCCTGGCAGCAGTTGCAGGCGAACACGCTCATGGAGAACTTCTCGTCGTGGTTGCCGGGGTTCTCGCGGCCCAGGTCCATGAATTCGTCCCAGCTGATACCCAAGCGGCCG
Organism: Bacteroidales bacterium; assembly: GCA_017958305.1. Lineage (GTDB taxonomy): Bacteria > Bacteroidota > Bacteroidia > Bacteroidales > UBA1402 > UBA1757. The sequence continues at coordinate 3,960 of JAGDCW010000146.1, forward strand.
GGGAAGCTGTCCATGTATTTGCGGATGAGGCCTTCCTCGAAGCTGTCGTGGCCGGCGGGCACGGGGGTGTGGCAGGTATAGAGCGAAGAGGCGCGCACCACTTCGAGGGCTTCGTTGAAGGCGAGCTTCTCGTCCTGGATCAGGTCGGCCATGCGTTCGGCGTTGATCAGGGCGGCGTGGCCTTCGTTGCAGTGATAGACCTGCTTCTTGATGCCCAGGGCCTTGAGCAGCTTGATGCCGCCTACGCCCAGGAGATATTCCTGCTTCATGCGGTTTTCCCAGTCGCCGCCGTAAAGCTGGGCGGTGATGTGACGGTCGTAGTCGCTGTTCTGGGGATGGTCGGTGTCGAGCAGGTAGAGCTTGACGCGGCCCACTTCGGCCAGCCAGACATTGCAATGGACGATGTAGCCGGGGAATTCCACTTCGAAGTTCATGGGAGCGCCGTCCTTGTCGGTGACCTGCGTCAGGGGCAGGGTGCTGAAATTCTGCGGCTCATAGATGGCGATCTGCTGGCCGTCCATCGTGAGGCCCTGGGTGAAATAGCCCTCGCGGTAGAGGAAACCGACGGCCACCATGTCGATGTTGCAGTCGGAGGCTTCCTTCAAATAGTCGCCGGCCAGGATGCCCAGGCCGCCCGAATAGATCTTCAGGATCTCGGAGATGCCGTATTCCATGCTGAAATAGGCGATCGAGGGACGGTCGGCGCGCGGCGTCACATTCATATATTGGCTGAAACGGGCATAGAGCTCGTTGAGTTTCTTCATGAAGGCTTCGTCGGCAGCGATCTCTTCCAGCTGCTGATAGGCCAGACGCTCGATAAAGAGCACGGGGTTGCCGCCGCAGGCGGTCCAGAGTTTTTCATCGACACTGCTCAGCAGGTCGGTCACGTCGGTGTTCCAGGTCCACCAATAGTTATGGGCAATTTCCTGCATTTTCTCCAAGCCGGCGGGCAGCTTGGACTGTACGGTCACTGCGGACCATTGGGGTTGATTGGTACAGAGTTTTGTTTTCATTCTGTCAGTTTGTTATTGAAATGGTCAAAGGTTATGCGTTGCGTGCTGCGGCATTTTTCAGGGCCAGGCGGTAGGCTTGCGCGTAATACTTGATAAAACGCGTCCACAGGGCCTGACGGGAAACGCCGCGGGCATTCATGTTTACAGTTTCACGTTCTTCCGCCGTGTAGCGGGCGGATTGGAGCATGAGGCGGGCGGCCGTCTCGACGACGTGGCTTTCGTTGCCGTCGCAGCGGTCGATCACCGCCACACCGCCCGACAAGTCCTCGCCCTCGTGGCCCAGCCCCAGGTACCAGCTGCCGAAGCCCGACAGGGAGGTGGTCATCGTGGGGATGGAAAAGGCGATGCTTTCCAGGGGGGTGTAGCCCCAGGGTTCGTAGTACGACAGGAAAGCCGTCAGGTCGAAACCTTGCAGCAAGTCGTAGTAGTTCATGTCGAAAATGCCGTCGTGGCCGTGCAGGTAGCAGGGCACGAAGATCACCTTGACCTTCTCGTCCCGGCTGTTGCCCAAGCCTTGGGCCTTGATGGCATTGAGCACCTGGTCGTGCTCGATTTCGTACATCCAGTGGGTGTTGTAGGGATGATAGACCGGCCCGTCCCAACTGGTTTGGCCGTCCTGGCGGGCTGCCAGCCGGTCGAGCACCTCCTGGCGCGGCGCACTCACATTGCCCGGCACCAGGATGTAGGCCAGCACGGGGCGGTCTTCCTCGCCGGCCAGTTGCGAAAGGCGCTGCAAGCTGGCGACAAAGAGGTCGAGGCCCTTGTTGCGGAATTCGTAGCGGCCGGCCGTGGCCACCAGCAAAGTGTCCTGGGGCAAGGCATAGCCCAGCAGGGCTTCGGCCACCGAGAGGAGTTTTTGCCGGGCGCGGGCGCGCATCTGGCGAGCCTGGGCCTTGGGCAGCACAAAACCGTCCACGAAGCCGGGGGGGGTGACCACATCGGGGGCCTTGCCCAGCAGGGCGGCGCATTCGCGGGCGGTGATGGCGCTCACCGTGGTGAAGCAGTCGGCTTCCC
>JAGDCW010000147.1 GCA_017958305.1 Bacteroidales bacterium
GCGGGCGGTGATGGCGCTCACCGTGGTGAAGCAGTCGGCTTCCCAGGCAGCGGCCTTCTCGATGGAGTGCTTCGACTGCATGTTCAGCTCGAGGGCCATGATGTCGCCGTCGTATTGGTCCAGATAGCGGTAGAGGGCCTTGTGGTTGCTGCAGAGCGAGCGTCCGATCGAGGTGGCGTGGGTGGTGAACACGGTGGCCACCCGGGGCAGGAAATGCTTCACATAGAGCAGTCCCATGCCGGTGGTCCATTCGTGGAAATGGGCGATGGCCTGCGCTTCGGCCTGGTGGTAGTGGCAGAGGCTTTCGATGACCCGGCCGGCGGCATGGGCAAAGGCGCAGGATTCGCGGTAGTCGCCGTAGGCATGCAGGGAATCCACCCCGTACCACTGCCAGAACTCGGCAAAGGTCCGGTCCTGGTCGTGATAGAACAGCCTGAAATCGATCAGGACGGCCAGCGGGCGCCCGGGGATCTCCCAGCGGCCCACGCGGAGGCGGAGTCCTTCTTTTTCGCAAGCCTCACGGGCCCAGGCCGACAAGGGACCTTCTTCTTCGGTGAAGAGGTCTTCGGCCAGCTCGGGGCAATAGATGGTATGGATATCGGGGCCGATGAAGCAGAGCCGGTCGCCATAGGTCTTGCCCAGTTGGCGGGCATGGGTCGAGAGGACGGTGTAGATGCCGCCCACCCGGTTGCAGACTTCCCAGCTCACTTCGAACAGCCAGTTGTTGGTATCCTCTTGCTTCATCAGGGGCGAAAAGGGACTAGTTCAACATTACCTGTCCACCGGTGATAGGCAGGGCCTGACCGGTCTCTCCCAATTGTTCCATCAGATAGAGCGCGCCCTTGCAGACGTCTTCGGGAGCGCAGCCCTTGCGCATGGGCACCTGGGCCAGGTAGTAGTCCTTGACATCCTGCACGGTCTTGGCGCCGGGCACCTTGCCGGCCTTCAGGTACTGGATGAACAGGCCGTTCTCGGGATTGCTCCACAGCGGGCCGTCGTAGAAGTTGCCCGGGCAGATGGAGTTGACCTTGATGCGGAAGGGGGCCAGTTCCAGGGCGAAGGACTGGGTGAGGCCCACGCCGCCGAACTTGCCGCCGGCATAGGCGAAATTGGCCTTGCTGCCCCTGAGGCCCGACTTGGAGTTGACCTGGATGATATCGGCATAGTACTGCTCACCGGCATATTTGGTCTGCAGCTTCATGACGCGGCTCACCACCTTGGAGCAGTAGAAATAGGCATAGTAGTTGATCTTGGTGACAAAATCGAAATTCTCGGGCGTCATATCCTCCAGACCGCCTGCGCGCAGCACGCCGGCATTGCTGATGAAGGCATCCACGGCGCCGAACTGGCAGATGGTCTCGTGCACCAGGTTCTCGATGCTGGGGATGTCGCTCACGTTGGTCTTGACAAAGATGGCGCGGTTGCTCTTGGCCATCGCGTTGAAGCGATCGACCGTGGCCTGTCCGACCGTCTCGTTGAGGTCGGCCACCACGATGTTGGCGCCTTCCATCAAAAGGCAGCGGGCAATGCCCTCGCCAAAGCCCTGGGCGGCACCCGTGACGATGATGTTCTTATTCTCGGCCCGTCCGGCAGCGCCGCCGGCAGCCACGCTGCGACGGTAGTTCTCCACTTCCCAGTTGTCGATGAAATCGATCTGGGCCTGCGTCATGGGATGGGGTCCGCCGAACTGCTCGCTGTAGGCGGCCACCTTCATGGCATCTTCATAGACATCGAGGATGGTGTCGCACTGGGCGGCGTTGTCGCCCACAGCCACGATACCGATGCCCTTGACCAGCAGCACCTTGGGCAGGTAACCGAACTTATCGGCAAAAGCGGGGATGGCTTTTTCGGCCTGGGCGATCATGGCTTCGGGCTCTTCGGCGTCGATGTAGATGTAGTTGGATTTGGCATAGACTATGCCGTCGGGGGTGAAGGGACGGGCAATCTTGGCATAGGCCTCGGCCGTGTCGTAGAACGACTTGACCAGGCTGTTCTTGCGTACCTTGAGCACCTTGAGGTTGGCACCGGCATAGGGGTTGCGGATGCCCTGGCACTCGCAGCCGGACTGGCGGATGGCCTCACGGCAAAGCATCATGCGCAGGGCGGGCACCACCTTCTCGACGCAGTCGCAGGTGGGACGGTCGGTGATTTCCAATTCCTTGGCGCAGAGCTTGGAAAGGATTTCGTCGTAGATCTTCTTGATTTCGGCGATGGTGTCGGCGGCCACGAAAATGCCGTGGTTCTGCAGCCAGATCACCTTGGGTTCCTCGTTGAAGCGGGCGCGGTGGGCCTCAATGCCCTCCTCCACTTTCTTGAACAGGGTGTAGCCGGGATCGGTGTAGGGCACATAGAGGGCCTTCTCGCCGAAGAGGGCGTGCAGCTGCTGCTCGGCCTTTTGGGAACACATCAGGCCGTTGACGGCCGTGGGATGGAGATGTACCACGAAAGCGTAACCGATGATGTTGTGCATCGAGGTCTCGACCGAAGGACGGCGGCCCTTGGTGATGCAGGCGGCGGCCAGGTCGTTCTTGACCTGCTCCTCACGCTCGGCGGTGTTGGCGCTGTACTGGCGGGTGCTCAACACTTGCAGCTTGCTGCGGTCGAGCACGGCGAAACCGTCTTCGGTGATGGTGGCCAGGGCCGAGCCCGAAGCCTTCACCCAGAGTTTCTCTGCATTCTTGTACGAGGTGTTGCCGCCACCGGCGATGACATAGCGTTTGTCTTTTCCGTAGAACTGGGAAATGGCAATCAAATCCTGAATTTCCGACATTGTAGTAGTATTTTGTTTGTTCTTTTAAATCGAATGGATCAACTGGTCGCCCAGTTCGATGAAGAGGGGCCGCTTGGAGGGATCGGCCTGGCCCTTGGCATCGACATAGCCCGTGAGGCCCTGGCGCACCAGGTGCTGATGGGCGGCCACCACGCAGGCGCCTTCGTAGTTGATCTGCAGCAGTTTGTCGCTCAGGGGCGTGCTGTGGCGGGCAAACAGTTCGACGGGCTCCATGGCCGGGGTGTTGTGCTCGCTGCCCAAGGTGACGACAAAGCCCTGGTCGTTGAGGTAGGAGGCGTATTTCTCGAGCAAGGCCACGTCGTTGCGGGTGGTGATGAACTCGACCGAGTAGAAACCGCGCTGGCGCAGCACTTTGGCCACTTTTTCCAGGTCGCCCTCGAAATCGGTGTATCCGCCCTTGGCATCGTCGGCCAGGAAGGGATAGGTGGGAATGCCGCCGCCGGCCAGGATGATCTGGCAGACGGTCTGCATGGGCAGGAAGGCCTTGGGATCTTCGGGCACGAAGGCGGCGCCGCCGGCCTTGAGCAGGTTGCTGCGGATTTCGTTCTCGACAGCGGCCTGGTTTTCGACGGCCGATTTCATCTCCTTGCCGCCCCAGAGCTTTTCGAGCAGGGCGCGGATGGCTGCGGCATCGTTGTCGCAGTGTTCATAGACTTTCATGCGCAGGGCCTTGGCCAGGTGGCGTTCGCGGATGGAGCCGCGGGTGAGTTCCTTTTCGATCCACTGGAAATCGAGCTGGAATCCGGCCTGCTTTTCGGCCAGCACGGCGTTCAGTTTGCCGCACATGCTCTCCACCTGGGCGTTGGCTTCGCGACGGACGGCGGCCAGTTGCGAGCAGTAGGGTTCGGCCAGCTGGAAGGGATACGAAAGGCCCTTGCCGCTCAGATAAGTCCGGCCGGGGTTGCCGGGATCGTTCACGCGAAGGCCGGCACGCTGGTCTTCTTCGTTGAGGCTGATGAACTCGATGTTGAACAGGGGGTAGAGATGGCGCTTTTGGCAGCCTTCGGCCCAGGCCTGGTAGCCGGCCGTCGTGTAGAAATCGTTGATTCCCACCACTTTCACATTTTCCTGCACGGCTTTGTCCAAAGCTTCTTCCACGCCCGAAAAGGCGCTGAAAGAATACGGCGTATGCAGATGCGCGTTCACTTTCTCGATTTTCATAAGATCAGTCTCTGTTTGATAAAATCAATAACACTATAATTCTCAGCACAATACCATCGGAACAACCTTCCCAACGGCATCCTTCATATTAAGGTGCGAAGGTAGTGAAAACCGAGTGCAAATGCAAATGGATTTGCATTTGCAATGGTTTTTCAAGGAGGAGTTTCGGAAAGCTTGCTTTCCGTTAAACGACAACGACGAAAAACCAGCAAAGCAAAAACCGGGTTTTTGCTTTGCCGAGGTGCATCCTAGCTCCTCCGCATCATCACGCAGTGAGGAGGCGGGAGAGGTAGTGAAAAAACGAGTGCAAATGGATTTGCATCATCTCATCAACCCCCATTATTCGGCGGCGGAGATGAGGGCGTCGATGTTTTCGCGACGAGCCCCCATGGGCAGTCCGCCACCGCAGCTGAGGATCAACCCGTGGTGGCTGCCGTTTTCGGCAATGTATCGGTCGATGATGGCTTTGGCCTTGTCGTACACTTCGCGGGGAGTGCCGTTGACCAGCAGCATGGGCGGCACATTGCCCATCAGCACCACTTTTTGGCCGGCCAGGCGACGGGTGGCGCCTATATCGACCATGTGGGTGAAATTGAAGACCTCAACGCCCATTGTTTCGAGTTGGGTGTAACACGAATCCGATGTGTAGTCGTTGTGGAAATAGTGGCGATAGGCGGGGAAGGCGTCGAAAACGCGCTGCATGTAGGGTTGGCACAGCGTCTGGAAGTCTTCGGGGCTGAAATAGCCGCAGACATCGTCCAGGACCATGATGGCCCGGGCCGTCTTGACATTCTCCAATTGGGCCGACAGCCAGGCGATGACGGCCTGCGTGCATTTTTCGAGCAACAAGCCGGCCGTATCGGGGTCCATCATCATGAGGGTGAGCAACTGGGTCACGGTAAAGAGATGGGAGGCCACCGTGAACGGGCCGCGCGCACAGACCATATAGACTTCCTCGCCCAAGGACTGCATCAGGGGCAGACAGCGTCTCTGCTGGTTGAGCAGCAAGGGCATCATGCCGTCGGTATGGGGGTCGGGAATGCGGAGTCGGTCGAAGATTTCGCGGGCTTGACCGGGGTTTTCGGTGAGGGGGTGCAAATGCGGCAGGTTATCGTCGTAGAAGCACATGGGGCAACCGAAGCCGGAGGGTTCCGCGGTCATGCCGTACTCGACCCACCAGCCGGGAATGAAAACGGCTTTCGGGAAATCGTGTATGATCTTTTGGTTGTCTTCCAGGAACACCCGGCTATCGGCGTAATAGTCGATGAAATTGTGGCCACAATAACCCGGTATCCAGGGACTGTCGGCGATGAATGCCACCGGAATGCGGGGGTTGCGATGTTCCAGTGTCTCTTCGAGCAATTTGATCTGATCGGCGTTCATATCATTCCCGTGAAAATGCTCCGCAAATATAATCAAACATCCGTGCAGAGACCGGATATTATTCGTTTTTCTTCCTTGATTCGTTGCGCATCTTTCGGAAATGGATTATTTTTGTACAAAATCAATTCAACGAATTAGCCATGACAAACAAGAAGAAAAATGAGATTGAACAGAGCCGGATGACAGTCCAGGATGCTGTATCGGCGTACGGAACAACCCAACATGATGCTTTTGGAAACGATGACCGTATTCCAGAGGGTTATGTTTCACTTGAACGCTTCGGAGAGATTTTCCACCAAACATTGGACGAATGCTATGAAAAACTACACGCTAATCGTCAGTGAGTCTGCCATTTCAGACTTAAGGGAGATAGCTGTGTACGTTGCTGGTTTATATCATTCCGATAGTGGGCATAAGTATGTCAACCGACTTCTCGGTCAGTTGGCAGGGCTTAGTTATACAGCTGATATTATTCAATTTAATCGCAGAAAGACTGTGAAAAGGATACACCCACACGCCAAGACTCTTTCTGTGGTAAACCGTCGTTGGACCATCGTCTTTCACACGGCAGAAAAATACGTCGTTATCGATCGAATCCTCCCCTCAAAGATGGTAAC
>JAGDCW010000148.1 GCA_017958305.1 Bacteroidales bacterium
CACAATTGCCGAAATACCGGGGAAATACCTGATATATGACTATCTTGGACATCCGTCCCTTAGCAACTGGCCTTGATCTTGGCAATCAGGCCGGTCAACACGGTGCCGGGACCCAGTTCGACAAACTCCTCGGCGCCGGCGGCCATCATATTCTTGACGGTCTGCGTCCAACGGACGGGCGAGGTGAGCTGGGCCACCAGATTGGCCTTGATTTTGGCCGGATCGGTATAGGGCTGGGCATCCACATTCTGGAAGACCGGGCATATCGGCTTGGAAACAGTGGTAGCCTCAATAGCGGCAGCCAGTTCGACACGGGCCGGTTCCATGAGCGGGGAATGGAAAGCACCGCCTACACTCAGAGGCAGCACCCGCTTGGCACCGGCAGCCTTCATCTTTTCTCCGGCGGCCTCGATACCGGCCTTCGTGCCGGAAATGACAATCTGACCGGGGCAGTTGTAATTGGCAGCCACCACGATTTCATCGCTGATGGAAGCACAAATTTCTTCCACCACTTCGTCCTTGAGCCCCAACACGGCAGCCATGGTCGAAGGATTCAACTCGCAGGCCTTCTGCATGGCCATGGCGCGCTTGGAGACCAAGGTGAGGCCATCCTCGAAAGTGAGGGCGCCGGCTGCGGTCAGCGCGGAGAATTCACCCAGCGAATGACCGGCAGTCATATCGGGCATAAACTCCTTGCCCAAGGTCTTGGCCGAAATTACTGAATGGAGGAAGACAGCCGGCTGGGTCACCTTCGTCTGGCGAAGGTCTTCGGCGGTGCCGGCAAACATCAGGTCGGTAATGCTGAATCCCAGTATCTGGTTGGCTTTTTCAAAAAGCGCCTTGGCTTCGGCTGAGCTGTCGTAAAGATCTTTGCCCATCCCTGTAAACTGAGCCCCCTGTCCGGGAAAAACATAAGCTTTCATGATTAATTGTTTTAAATACGACGCAAAGTTACTCTTTTTTCGCTACTTTTACGGCATCAATCCGACATTATCACATTAACAGCCTTATGAAACGTTGTCTGCTTCTTGCCCTGAGTTCCCTGCTTGTGACAGCTGCCACAGCCCAGTTGCCCTATTCGCGTCAGATGGTCGAATCGCTGAGCCTGCAGGACTTCACCAACAACCGCAACCACTCCACCCTGGCCACGGCCGACTTCAGCTATGTGCCCGGGTTGGTGGCCAAAAGCGTACTGGCCACCTACCGTCTCTATCCCGACCAGGACGGCTACTGGCAACAGGTCAAGGCCTATGCCGACCGTCAGCTCACCGGTGATGCCGATCGTCCCGTCCGAATCGGCGACAACGACATCGATGCCATCAACGCCGGCAAAATCTTTTTCGATCTCTACAGTGTCAGCCTGGAAAAAGGCGATATCGCCTCGGCGGCCAAGTACAAGGAAGCAGCCACCTACATGTACCGCAAACTGAAAACCCAGCATACCCGCATCCAGGCACCGCTACCCGGGGCCGGCGGATTCATCCACAAAGGGAAATATCCCGACCAGATGTGGCTCGACGGCCTCTACATGGGAGCCGCCTTCCTGGCCGGTTGGGAGGCCACCTTCGGTGACCCTGGCGATCAAGCCGGCTGGGCAGACATAGCCCTGCAGTTCAAGACCATCCACCGCTACACCTGGGACAAGAAAAAACAGCTCAACTACCATGCATGGTCGGCCAACCCGACCGATCCCAACTCCTTCTGGGCCAACCAGAAAGGCCCACATCTGGGCTGTTCCAAGGAATTTTGGGCCCGTGGCTGCGGCTGGTATTTTGCCGCCCTGGCCGATGTGCTGGAAGTAATGCCCCAAGATCATCCCGACTACAAAGCCCTGGTCAAGATCTTCCGCCAGGTAGCCCAGGGACTGGCCCGCCGCCAAAGCGAAAGCGGCAGTTGGTACCAGTTGCTGCAATATGACGAAAACATGACCGGCGACGGCATCGGCGA
>JAGDCW010000023.1 GCA_017958305.1 Bacteroidales bacterium
ATGGTATAGGGGTTGTTCTGCGGAATGACAGCCTTGTAGTTGGGGAAACGGCCCTCGATGAGCAGGGAGGAAATGGTGTAGTCGCCCAGGCGGATGACCACGCGGTTTTCGTCGAAGACAATGTTCACTTCCCCATCCTCACGTCCCAGGATGCTCTTCAGGACATTGAGCGGTTTCTTGCGCAGGATGAGCATGGAATGGGCTTCCGCATCCATGTTTTCACCGTGGAAGGCGGTATTGGTCAGGCGTACCAGTTTGTGGGCGTCGGAGGCCACAAAAGTCAGGTCCTGGCCGGTGATGTCCAGTACGACGCCGTTCATGACAGGACGAAGTTCGTCGTCGGCCGAAGCGAAGATGGTCGATGAAATACCTTTGAGCAAGGCGGCCGGGGAAATGGTCAGATTGCCCGTCGGGCGGTCCATGGGTTTCATGGTGGGATATTCATCGCCAGCCAGGGCGACAAAGTTGAACGAGCCGTTCTGGTAGTCGATGCGCACGGCCATGTTCTGTTCGTTGACATCGATGGTGACGGGTTGCTCGGAAATCTCCTTGAAGGCATCGAGCATGTTCTTGGCCGAGATGGCGAAAACGCCCGATTTGTCGGCTTCGATCAGGTCCATCACGGTCACCATGGTTGTTTCCGCGTCGGAGGCGGTAATGGTCAGACGGTTGTCCTGGATGTCAAACAGGAAGTTGTCCAGCACGGGCAAGGCGTTCTTGGGGTTCATCACTTTGCTGATGGCTTGCAGACGGCTGGAAAGAGCGGAACTGGAGGCAATGAATTTCATAGGGTTCTGTATTTTTATTGTTGTTATTGTTCGGGTTTGTTCAAAGAACAAAGATAGTGCAAGTCGAGCGCAAAAGCAAATTTATTTGATTTTGCCGAGACGCAGCCTATCTGCTACGCAGCGAAGCGAAGCGAGCGGCGTGAAAATAGTGCAAGTCGAGCGCAAAAGCAAATAAAAAAAACTACTCCCCAAGGATGATGACCTCGGGCCGCAAGGCGACGTCGAATCTCCGTTTCACATCGTCTATGATGCTTCGGGCGAGCTCCAGGATGTCCTCTCCCGAGGCCTGTCCGTAATTGACCAGCACCAAGGGTTGCGTGGGCCAGACACCGGCCTCGTCCAGCCGGCGTCCTTTCCAGCCGCATTGGTCGATGAGCCAGGCCGCCGAAAGTTTGTATCTGCCGTCGGGCAGTTCCCAGGCCGGCATGTCGGGGCAGGCGCTTTTCAACTGCCGGAAGTGCTGTCTGTCCACTTCGGGATTCATGAAGAAACTGCCGGCATTGCCCACCTTGGCCGAATCGGGCAGTTTTTCGTCACGGATGGCCATGATCGTCCGGCGCACCATCTGCAGATTGTCCTTGACACTTTGCGGATCGTTGCCGGCCTTCAGGCCGCCTTGGGCTTCCAGCCGGGCGGACACAGCTCCGTAATTGAGCTGGAAGACAGGTTTCCGGCTCAGTCGATAATGGACATAGGTGACGATGTAACGTTCTTTCCAATCCGTCTTGAAGCGGCTGCGACGGTAGCCGAATTCGCAATCGGCCGCCGCAATGGTCCGTTGTGACAAATCTGTCCGGTCGAGCACTTCGACAGCCTCGATGATGTCCTTGGCTTCCACGCCGTAGGCACCGATATTCTGCACAGGCGTCGCCCCCACTTCGCCGGGGATGCCCGAAAGATTCTGCATGCCGCCCCAGCCCTGCGCCACGCACCAGGCGGCCAGTTCGTCCCAATTGTGTCCGGCACCGGCCTTCAGCAGCACCTCGTCACCCTTGTCTTCCAGGACTGTCTTTTCCTTCAGGCAGGAATGCAGCAGGATGCCCGGATAGTCGTTGACAAACAACAGGTTGTTGCCACCGCCGACAGGCAGGATCGGCAGGCCGAAGCCGGCGGCGTCGCGCAGCACGCTGCACAATTCCTCCACACTGTCGTAGTCCACCCAGTAGCGGGCCTGGACATCGATGTGGAAACTGTGCCGGTCTTTGACGGGAGAAAAAGGCTGTATCTTCATTGTCTGGACAATCTGAGGGCGAAGATACGAAAAAAAACACTATCTTCGCTCCCAAAACCGAACTCAAATGCTATCTGTCTGCATTCCCGTCTTCAACCACGAGACAGCACCGCTGCTCAAAGCCCTGCTCGCCCAGCTTTTACCGCTCGGGCGGCCCTTCGAGATTCTGCTCGCGGACGACTGCTCAACGGAGGATATCCAGCGCAGGAATGCCTCGGACAGCCCCGACGACCCCCATATCCACTGGCTGCAGCCCGCTCGCAAACTGGGCAGGGCCGCCCTGCGCAACTACCTGGGAGACGCTGCGAAATACGACTGGATCCTCTTTATGGATTGCGATGTACTGATTGAAAATCAGGAATATATAAGCAATTACTTGAAGTACTTTCCTCAAGCCGACGTATTGATCGGCGGCTGTGCCTATCAAACGACACCGCCCCAGGCCGACAGACTGCTGCGCTGGTCTTATGGCAGGCAACGGGAAATGCGTCCGGCCGCAGAGCGCAACCGGCATCCCTATGCGTCGTTTTCCTCCTTCAATTTCTGCATCAGGAAGCAAGTGTTCGAACGCTGCCGTTTTGA
>JAGDCW010000024.1 GCA_017958305.1 Bacteroidales bacterium
CGCCTTCGACAGCAAGGCCGCGCCGACCGTTATTATGGACGGATTTTTGGAAAAATAATTATATCAGGTATGAGAGGTTTGGCTATTTCCGTGCTGTTGCTGGCCTGTACGGCGGTGGCTTCGGCACAGGTATTCGACAGTTCGACAGAGAAAACAAAGGCCCAGACAAAATATGGGCAGGTGGCCGGTTACATCGACCAGGGCGTATATACCTACAAGGGCATTCCCTATGCCCAGGCTGAGCGTTTCATGCCAGCCCGGGAACCCAATGCCTGGCAGGGCGTGAGGTCTTGCCGCCATTGGGGACCCGTCTGCCCGCAGGCCAGGAACAACGGCTGGCGGAACGACGAGACGGCCTTCTTCTATCAGTGGAATGACGGCTATCAGAGCGAAGACTGCCTCCGGCTGAACATCTGGACGAAAGGACTCAATGACGGGAAAAAGCGTCCCGTACTGTTCTGGCTGCACGGCGGCGGTTACACCTCCGGCAACGGGCAGGAGCATCCGGGCTATGACGGCCGGAATCTGGCCGCCAAGGGCGACGTGGTGGTCGTCACCATCAACCATCGTCTGAACGTCCTCGGCTATCTCGATCTCTCCGCTTTCGGTGAGAAATATAAGGAATCGGCCAATGTCGGCATGACCGATATCGTGGCTGCCCTGCGCTGGGTGAAGGAGAACATTGCCTACTTCGGCGGCGATCCCGACTGCGTGACCATTTTTGGCCAGTCGGGCGGCGGTGGAAAGGTCTCGACGCTGCTCTGCATGCCGTCGGCACAGGGCCTGTTCCACCGGGCGATGGTGATGAGCGGTTCGTTCCTCGGCAGCACGCCGCAGCAGGGCGCCCGCGAGGTGGGCGAGTTCACGGCCTGGTATCTGGGACTGACCTCGCAGACCATCGACAGCATCCAGCGCGTGCCATACGAACGTCTGCTCGAAGCCGCTGACAAGGCTTCCGGCGAAGTCGGGCGGCGCAACAGGGCGCGCGGCAACGGTGTCCGCGTGAGCTGGGGCCCCGTGAATGACGGCGACATCATGCCCGGCATTTTCGAGAACGGCAGCGAGCGCATCAGCCGTAACATTCCTTTGCTCATCGGCTCTACGCTCAATGAGTTTTCCTCGCCCGAGATTGATACGAGGGTGCGTCCGGCCGTGATACAGCAGGCCGCACTCCGCAGTCAGGAAGGCGATGCGCCCGTATATGTTTATCTTTCTGCTTATCAGGTACCTACGCTGGATGGCCGCAACCATGCCTGCCACAACAGTGACATTCCTTTCTTCTTCAACAATGTGCTGAAGAGTGCCCAGATGACAGGCGCCACCAAGGAAGGACTCGCTTTGGGCGACAAGATGAGCAGCGCGCTGATCAACTTCGCCCGGACCGGCAATCCCAATGCCAAGGGGCTGCCGAACTGGCCGGCTTTCACGCCCGAAACCGAGGCCACCATGCGTTTTGACGCACCGAAGTGTGAAGTGATTTATAAACAGTAAAAAAACAGACATGACCGGACGACTGATACTTATGGCGGTGACTGTCGCATTTATGGCATCCTGCTCTTCTGAGGGGCAGGAGGCACGGCCCATCACGGCGGGGCCACATACCCGCGTTGAAACCATCTATGGTACCGTCGAAGGCTACCAGGACGGCCCTGTCTTCACCTTCAAGGGCATACGCTATGCCAAGGCCGAGCGGTTCATGCCGCCGCAGGCACCCGACAAGTTCGAGGGCATCCGGCAGTGCAAGGTGTTCGGGCCGCAGGCACCGCAGGGCGAAAACCTGAGATGGAACGACAACAACAGCCAGACGGACTACGGCTTCGGCAACCAGTTCGTTACCGAGCCCATGGACGAGCAGCAGTGCCTGGTACTCAATGTCTGGACACCCAGTATCAGCGACGGCAAACGTCGTCCTGTCTTCGTGTGGATTCACGGCGGAGGCTATACCGGCGGTTCCGCCCACGACCTGCCTTGCTACGAGGGGTGCGCGCTGGCAGAGGCCGGCGACATCGTGGTTGTGAGCCTGAACCACCGTCTGAACATCCTCGGTTATGCCGACCTTACGGGGCTTGGCGGCAAATATGCCCAGAGTGTGAACCTGGGCATGCAGGACATCGTGAAAGCACTGGAATGGATACGCGACAACATCGACCGTTTCGGCGGCAACCCCGACGAGGTGACCATCGGCGGGCAGTCGGGCGGGGGCGGCAAGGTCTCGACCCTCATGGCCATGCCTTCGGCCAAGGGCCTTTTCAAACGCGCCATTGTACAGAGCGGCTCCACGCTGCGTCAGGCCCAGCCTGAGCAGACGCGGCCCTTCGGCATTGCCTTGGCCCGGGAACTGGGGCAGCCTGCCACGGATGAAGCCGAATTCTCGCAATTTACCTACGATGAACTGAACAGTGCCGCCAACCGGCTCTCACGGCAAGGTATCCGCAGCAATTATTCCCCTGTGGTCGATGGTATTATCCTGCCGCAGCATCCCTTTGATCCGGCTTCGCCCGTGTCGAAGGATGTGCCCATGCTTATCGGTACCGATTTTAACGAGTTTACTTTCGACATCGGCCGCGAAATGACGTGGGATGAGGCCGAAGCTGCCATCCGGCGGAGTCGGGGCGACAGGGCCGACCGGTATATCGCCGCGTTCAAGAAGGCCTATCCGGATGCTGAGCCGCGGGAGATGACCTATGTTGACACGCGTTTCCGCGCGGGGGCTGTGAACCAGGCAGCCGCCAAGGCTGCGCAGGGCGGTGC
>JAGDCW010000149.1 GCA_017958305.1 Bacteroidales bacterium
GAAAAACTGGTCCGCAAGGAAAAGGGCCGCCGCGCGGTGGCTTTCGTCGGCGACGGCATCAACGACGCCCCGGTGCTGGCCCGCGCCGACCTGGGCATCGCCATGGGCGGACTGGGACAGGATGCCGCCATCGAGGCAGCCGATGTGGTGCTGATGGACGACCGGCCCTCCAAGATTGTCACCGCCATCCGCTTGGCCCGCAAGACCTTGCGCATCGCCCGCGAAAACACCGTCTTTGCCATCACCGTCAAACTGGCGGTGCTGGTGCTGGCGCTCTTCGGACTGGCCAGCATGGCCATGGCCGTGTTTGCCGACGTGGGTGTGACGGTGCTCGCCGTCCTGAATTCCATGCGTTGTCTGCGCAAATGACGCCAAGGCTTGGCCGTATCGCCGATAATCCTTATTTTTACGGCCCGTTCAAATAGTTGACATGGCCCTGTCATTTTCCTTCTGCCCGAAACGCTGCCTGCCGGTCCTGCTTCTTGGCCTGCTGGCCCTGACGGCCGCGGCCCAGCCCCTGAGCTACGGCATCAACGAGCAATACGACAACCAGGCCATCCAACGCATCTGGACCCGCATGGACAGCATCAAGGCCCACCGGCCCACCGTGGCCTTGGTCTTGAGCGGGGGCGGGGCCAAAGGCGCCGCAGAACTGGGCACCCTGGCCTATCTCGAAGAAATCGGCATGCCCATCGACCTGGTGCTGGGCACCAGCGTCGGCGGCCTGGTCGGCGGCTTGTACGCCTGCGGCTACTCGGCCGCCCAGCTGGAGGAGGTCATCCGGCACATCGAATGGGGAAGTCTCCTGACCGACAAGATAGAGCGCAAGTGGCTGACTCCGGAGCACATCCGCCACAAAGACCGCTACCTTTTCACCCTCCCCTACAAGTACTCGCAACGGACCATGGTCGGTTCGGGCAACCGGCGTATCAAGCTGGGCGCCGACGCGCCGGCCGGCATCCTGAGCAGCATGCCTTCGGGCGTCGTCTATGGCCAACACATAAGCAGCTTTTTCAGTTCGCTCACCATCGGCTACCAGGGCGAAACCGACTTTTTCGACCTGCCCCTGCCCTTTGCCTGCATCGCCACCGAAATGGTCTCGGCCAAACAGAAAATCTGGATGAGCGGCCATTTGAACACCGCCCTGCGCTCGACCATGTCCATTCCGGGGCTTTTCACCTCGGTCAAAATCGACAGCATGGTGCTGGTCGATGGAGGCATGCGCAACAACTTCCCCACCGACCTGGCCCGCATCATGGGGGCCGACATCGTCATCGGCGTGGATGTCACCACCCCAGCCTACCGCTACGATGAGCTGAACAATATGCTCGACATCGCTTCCCAGGCCATCGACCTGCCCGGCCGCGACGCCTACCTGAGCAACCTGCAATATGCCGACGTCCTTGTCCGTCCCAAAGTGGCCCCCTACAACATGCTCAGTTTCGATTCCAACAGCATCGATTCGCTTATCCAGCGGGGCAAAACGGCCGTCGCCGAACAGCGCGACCAACTGCTGGCCATCCGCGAGAAGGTGGGAGGCGCCGTTCAAAGACTGCACAATACGCCGGCCGTCAACCTCGGCGACACGGTCCTCCGCCTGAGCGGCTACCGTTTCGAGGGGGTCAGCGAGGCCGAGGCCCAATACCTGTCGCGCATGGTCGGTTTCATCCAGTCCGACAGCCTCACGCTCTCCAAGGCCTCGATAGACCGGGCGGTCAACATCCTTTACGGCACGCAGGCCTTCGATTATGTCCACTACGAGCTGCTGGGACGCAGCGAACCCTACGAGCTGGTGTTCATCTGCCGGCCCGGCCCGGTCAACCGCCTGTCGGTGGGGGCCCGCTTCGACACGGAAGAATATGCCAGCCTGCTCATCAACCTGGGGCTGAACAGTTGTGTGCTTTCGGGCCACGAGCTGGATTTCACCGGTCGATTCAGCGCCAACCCGGCCCTGAGGTTCCGATACACCCGGAAGAACCTGTCCGGACCCGACCTGAATCTGTCGGCCGAAGGCCGTTACAACGGCATCAACCGTTTCGGCTACGGCAAGTACACCTACCAGATGGATTTCTTCCACACCCGCTATCAGGCCTGGTTGTCCAGTTCCCAGCGCAAGAAGCCCGAACTGAGGTTCGGCTTGAAGGAAGAGAGCTATTATTTCAAGCACGCACTCTCCAACTATGCCGGCATCGAGGACATGCTCAAGGACGAGTATTTCCGGCGCAACCAATACCTGGGCCTGTTTGCCGGCCTGGAGACGGACAGCCGCGACGACAGCTATTTCCCCACCAAGGGAACCTGGTTCAAGGCCACCTACAACTGGATGTTTGTGGCCCTGGTCAAGTATGTCGATCCTTTCCACGCCCTGCAGGCGGATTTCGAGACAGTCTGCCCCCTGAACCGGCAATTCGCGCTGCTGCCTTCGCTGCACTGCCGGCACCTGATCGGCGACGAGATCCCCTGGTCGCACTTCAACCTGATGGGCGGACAGATCGCCGGACGCTTCTCCGAGCAACAGATTCCCTTCACGGGGGTGGAATACGTGCAGGCCATGTCGGAGCAGTTGGGGGTCGCCGCCCTCAAGCTGCGCTACAACCTGGCCCGCAACCAGTATGTGACGGCCCTCTACAACGCCGCCTACACCGCCGACCGCCTGGACGACTACTTTTGGCAGTTCCAAGGCCGCCTCTACCACGGCTGCGGGCTGGAATACGCCTACAACTCGGTCTTCGGCCCCTTCAAAATCGACCTGTACTGGTCGGACCTGAAAAAACAGCTGGGCGCTTACATGAGCATCGGGCTTGAATTCTGACCTGGCATCAAGAAAATGGGAAACAAAACGACGATATTGGCACTCCTGCTGCTGACAGCCCTGCTGACAGTCCGGGCGGCTTCGCCCGTACCCCTCACGCGGCCCGATTTGTCGGCCGTCACCGGTATCGCGCCCAAGTACTTCGGGCCCAACGCCTTTCCCGTGCCCGACATGCTCGACGGGCGCATCCCCGACCAACCGAAGGCGGACATCGCCGTCGATTACTTCAAGGGCTTTCTGGTGGAAGGCGCCACCGACATCACCCAGGACTTCTTCCTGGGCGTCCATATCCCGCTCTTCTCGAAAAGGGCCTCCCTGTCTGTTTGGATGCCCGTCGTCGAAAGATGGCACTACGATGCCGCCATACGCACCGCCCGCCGCATCGGATCGGCCGACGGGGACATCGGCTACGACTCGGGCGACGCCTATTTCGGGGTCAACATCCAGGTGCTTGAGGAAAGCGCCCGCCGACCGGGTGTCACCCTGAGGGCCATCAGCAAGAGCGCCAGTGGCAACAACTACTGCTACGCCCGCTACTACGATGCGCCGGGCTACTATTTCGACGCCTCGGCGGGCAAATCCTGGGGAGCCTTCCGCCTGGCCGTTTCCAGCGGATTCCTGGCCTGGCAGACCGACAACGGCCGGCAAAACGACGCCACGATGTACGGCGTGCAACTGGCCTACACCCTGCGGCAACTGCTCTTGCAAGCCAGCTGGGGCGGCTACATCGGCTGGGAAGACCACGGCGACCGGCCCAGCACGCTCAAAGCCCGCGCCGCCTGGCGTTTCGGGCATATCGAACCCTACCTGTTCTTCCAGCAGGGCCTCCACGACTACCCCTTCAGGCAGTATCGCCTGGGGGCGGTCTATTATCACTGAAAAACGATTACAGGATCGTCGAGAACAAGCGCAGGAAATTCTGCCACAAGACCTTGTACCAAGGATACCGCGCCACGTCGTCCAGGGTCACGCAGCTGCTTTCTTCCATGTCCTTGCGGAAAATCTCCAGGTAGCGGGCGGCCACCAGGTCGTCGAAGATGTAGGTGTTGACTTCGTAGTTGATGTTGAAGCTGCGATAGTCCAGGTTGGCCGTGCCGATGCTCGTCAGGTAATCGTCGCAAAGCAGGGTCTTGCAATGCAGGAATTCGGTCTCGTACTCATAGATCTTGACACCGGCTTCGAGCAGTTCGCCGTAGAACGAACGGTTGACCGCCTCCATGAACTTGGTGTCGTTGTGCCGCGACAGCATCAGGCGCACATCCACCCCGCTCAGGGCCGCGCTCTTCAAGGCGGCCAGCAAGGAGACCGGCGGCACAAAATAGGGGGTTTGCAGATAGACATAGCGACGGGCGTGCTGGACGATCCAGTCGGTGGCCATCAGAAGGGTGGGCCATTCGGCTTCCGGTTCGTCGGGCACCACCTGGATGAGTTTGTCGTTGAATGCCTGCGGCGGGACCGGAGCGGGCTTGCCGAGCATCGGGAAATAGTCCATCACAGGCCGGTCGATGGTGCCGCGCGCCGTCAGCCACGAGTCGAGGAAAGAGGTCTGCAGGGCCGCCACGGCATCGCCCACGATACGCAGGTGCGTGTCGCGCCACTGGCGGAAATAGTGGTCGTTGATGTTCATGCCGCCCGTGTAGCCTATCCGGCCGTCGATGACCACGATTTTGCGGTGATTGCGGTAGTTGAGCTTGGTGACGAAATTGAGCAGGTGGTAGCGCGGGTTGCTGAACTTGACCACTTCCACCCCGGCCTTCTTCATGGCATCGTAATAGAAGGTGCTGATGGGCAGGTTGGCCACGTTCTCGTTCAGGAAGCGCACCTTCACGCCCTCCCGGGCCTTTTCCATGAGCAGACGCTTCACTTCGCGGCTGCCCTGGTCGCGGCCGAAGCGGAAATACTCCATGTGGATCGATTCCCTGGCCTGCCGCAAATCCTCCATGAGCAGTTCATACTTGCGGTGTCCGTCGGTGATGATCTCGAAGCTGTTGCCGTCGGTGAGCGCCGTGCCGCTGCCCCGGCGCAGCAGGTGGACCAAGGGGCGGAACTCTTCCCTCACCTTCTCTTCGTGGGCATGGCCGAAAAGCAGCTCCCTCAACCTGTCGTCGGCGCCTTGGTCGAAAGCCTCCCGGGAGCGTTGGTGACGCGCATTGTAGAACCAGTGGTGACGGTAGTTGATGCCCACCAGGATGTACAGGACCAGTCCGATGACAGGCAGGACGGCGATAACCAGCAACCAAGCCAGTTTGCCGCCCGGTTCGCCCCGGTCGACAATGATGACCAGCACGGCTCCCAGCACCAGCAGGCCCAGCAATATGGACACCACCAGGTTCATCTTATCTCTCCTTGCGGAAACGGCGGAACAGCAGTTTCAGGTCGACAGGCTGCATGCGGACATGCCGATGCTTCTTGTCGGGATTCATTTCGTCGAAATTGATCAGCAGCCCCGTGTCGAGCACATTGCCGAATTCGTCGTTGATGGAAGTGCCGAAGATCTTCATCGTGGCCGAAAGGTTCATGTAGGAATTGACCAGGGGCGGAATGGAAACCCCCATCTTGAGGATTTCGGCCTTCAATATCTTGTAGTCCTCGGCAAAGCTGTCTTCGGTGAACACGCGCTTGATGCGACGGGGGGTCTTCACCTTGAAGGGATGCTTGGGCACGATGAGGTGCTCGTTGCGCTCCCCGAAATGCTTGTTCAGGAAATACAGGATCATGGCCAGCCCTTCCTCGGGGAAGGAGGGATAGATGGTCATCTTGCCGAACATGTATTTGGCGCGGTTCTTGTAGAGCAGCATCAGGGCGCCGATGCCGTCGAACAAGTTGTCCAGGGCATAGAGGCTCTTGCTGCCCGCCTTGGAGCTCTGGTAATCGACGCTCACAAAGGAACGGCCGAACTCGATGGTCTTCAGGAAATACTTCTTCAGGAAACGGTGGCTGAAACGGAACAAGTGGGAAGAGGTCAGGATGGGCTGGCCTTCGTAGTCGAACACGGCCTTGTCGCACAGCGTGTAGCGATAGCCGCCGATGATGCACTCCGCATCCGGGTCCCAGACCACCAGCTGTTTGTAGCCATAGGCCGGATCGGTGTCGAACTTGTCGATGTCCAGGGCCTCGCCCGTACCGCCTCCGCCGTTGCGGAAAGCGATCTCGCGCAAGCGGCCGATTTCCCTGATCACATTGGGTGCATTCTGGTTATCGACAATATAAACCTGGTTGCCGCCCCGGTTGGTGTCTCTGACAAAACACTGGGGATTGAGCTCCGCTTTGAGCACTTCTTTGTCGACGGCGTCGATGATCTTCTTCATACTCTCCTCTATATGTCCCGCTGGGATGCTTATTCACTCAATTCGTATGCCTTGTCCCTGACCCAGGCGGCCCAGTCCTGGTCCTTTCTGTCCGACGTGAACGTCTGCCAGGGGATGGGCTTGCCGATATTCACCGTGATGGGCTTGTGCTGTCCGCGGTAAAGCTCGTCGGGCAGGCAAAACATGGCAAAGTTAGTCTTTATTCTCAAGAATCGGCACAACTGGTCGATAAAATAAAAGCGGCGCGAGTTGCGGCCCGACATCCATACGGGGATGACATCGCGTCCGTATTGCCGGCTCTTGGTCACGAAAGTCTTGCGCCAGGCCGGATCCTGGATCTTGCCGTGGTAGCGGCGCGAGCACTTGCCGGCGGGGAACCAGATGATCTGGTTGTCGGAGGCATAGATGTCGTTGGTCCCCGTCGAGAGGGAACTGCTCTGCCGGCTACTGCCCAGCTTGTTGACCGGGACCAGGTATTCCGACAGCTGCGTCAGGCTGGCCAGGATGTCGTTGGCCAGAAAACGGATCCTGCCCTGGTAGTGGATTCCCAGCACCGAGATGATGGCCAGCGCGTCGATGCCCCCCAGGGGATGGTTGCTCACAAAGGCGAACTTGCCCTCGGGAGGGATGTTCTCCAGCCCGTGCACCGTCACGGGGACATCGAGATATTCCAGGGCGCCGGTGGCGAAATCGTAGCCCAGCCGCCCCTGGCGGAAATAGTTGTTGAGAAATTCCTCGTGGACGAAGTTCTTTATCCAGCGGATCAGGAAGGCAGGCACCCGGCGGCCTTTGGTCCGGCTGTTGACGATCTGTTCCAGATCGATCAGTGCGACTTTGTTTTCTGCCATTGTGGTGAGCGTTGGCGGACGCTGGGGGGCGTCCGTTGTTGTCTGCATTCAGAGCAAAGGTAGCGCAAAGAGCGCGCATCGCCAAACTTTCGGTTTGCTTTTCTGTCGAATAGAGCGTAAATTTGCGTCATCATGCCCATCGACCACCACACAGACAATCTGGTCTCGGCCAGCATCCACAGCCCCGAATCGATGTACCACACCATCCGGAGCCTGGGCATCGTGCCTTTCTTCTCGGGATTGGTGCCCGGTTTTTCCATCGAGGAATACACCCCCGAGGAATACTGGTTCACCGACGAGGAACTGGGGCCCTGGGACTGGAAGATCGACGTGGTGCTCTACGGCGACATCGCCTACGGCAAATTCCTCTACGGCGGCAAAAGCGCCTTCGCCACGGTCGAGTGGTACCGCGAACTGATGAACTGGAAACGCGCCCAGGCCCGCTACCAGCCCTCGGGCAGCCAACTCACCGTCATGAAGGAAGTGGAGGAAAAAGGGCTCGTCACCGTGCGCGAGGTGCGCCGCTTGCTGTCGGTCAAGAAATCGGCCGCCGACAGCCTGCTCATGCGCCTTCAAAACGACACCCGCCTGGTCATCGGCAACATCGACCGGGTCTATCGGGGCGACGACCTGCACTACAGCGGCTGGCAACAGGCCTCCTTCTGCCGGCCCGAGGATCTGTTCATCGACTTCGACCTGGACCCCGGCCACAGCCCCGAGGCCTCCCTGGAAAGACTCAAGGCCCAGGTGCGCCGCTTCGTGCCCCAGGCCGGCGACGACCAATTGCTCAAACTCTTCCGATAAAAAGAACGACAAGATATGAAACCCCTGTTTTTGATCTCCAACGACGACGGCATCCACGCCAAAGGCCTCTACGCCCTGATCGACCTGCTGCGCCCCCATGGCGACATCGCCGCGGTGGTGCCCGACAGCGAGCGTTCGGGCACGTCCACGGCCTTTACGATGACCCATCCGCTCGGCTACCGGCTGGCCCGCCAGGAGCCGGGGCTCACCATCTGGGAATGCAACGGCACCCCGGCCGACTGCGTCAAGATAGCCCTCAAGCTGCTGCTCAAGGAGCGCCGGCCCGATTTTGTATTCTCGGGCATCAACCACGGTTACAACGGCTCGGTGTCGATCCACTATTCCGGCACGCTGGGCGTGGCCCAGGAGGGCTGCATGTCGGGGCTGCCCTCGGTGGCCTTCTCGCTCGACAACTACGATCCCGACGCCGATTTCAGCCAGGTCCTGCCCTATGTCGAAAAGATAGCGCTCAACGTCATCCGCCACGGGCTGCCGCCCTTTGTCAGCCTCAATGTCAACCTGCCCCCGGGCCGGCCGGCGGGCATGCGCATCTGCCGTCAGGGAGCCGGGCGCTTCGAGGCCGATTTCAGTCCCTGTCCGCATCCCAAGCGGCCCGGCCTGTACTGGCAGTTCGGACACTTTGTCAACCTCGAGCCGGCCGATTCCACCGACGACGACCTCAAGGCCCGGGCCGAAGGCTATGTATCCATCGTGCCGCAGCAGATAGACGCCACGGCCTATGCCGCCATGGACATGTTGAAAAAGTGGGAATGGTAAGATGAAATACTATCTGATAGCCGGCGAGGCATCCGGCGACTTGCATGCCTCCAACCTGATGAAAGCCCTTTCGGAGCAGGATCCGGCGGCCGGGTTCCGTTTTTTCGGCGGCGACAAGATGGCCGCCATTGCCGGACCGCCCGTGAGGCACTACCGTGAACTGGCCTACATGGGCTTCATCCAGGTGGCCCTGCACGCCCGCAGCCTGCTGCGCAACATAAAGCTGTGCCGGCAGGACATCGCCGCCTGGCAGCCCGACCTGCTCATCCTGGTCGATTACGCCAGCTTCAACCTCCGCATCGCCGCCTACGTCAAGAAACACCTGCCCGGCCTGCCGGTCTATTTCTACATCTCGCCCAAGATCTGGGCCTGGAAAGGCCGCCGTATCAAAGCCTTCAAGCGCTACGTGGACAAACTCTTCATCATTTTCCCCTTCGAGAAGGACTGGTTTGCCCAAAGGAACTATCCGGCCGATTACGTAGGCAACCCTTCGATGGACAGCGTCAGCGAGTTCCTGGCCCACCGGCCCGACAGGGAAAGTTGGTGCCGGCAGTGGGGCCTGGATCCCCAAAAGCCGGTGCTGGCCCTTTTGGCCGGCAGCCGACGCCAGGAAGTGCGCCAGAACCTGCCCCTCATGCTGCAGGTGGCAGCCCGCTACCGCGACCGCTGCCAAGTGGTCGTCGCCGGCGCGCCCGGCATGAGTCCCGAGAATTATGTCGAGTGGATCAAAGACTATCCCTTCCCGCTTATCTTCGACCAGACCTACGCCCTGTTGTCCGTGGCCCATGCGGCCCTGGTGGTTTCGGGCACGGCCACGCTGGAGACCGCGCTCTTCGAGGTGCCCCAGGTGGTCTGCTACCGCATGGTGCGCCGAAAATGGATCGTCAAGCTGGTGCGCACCGTGCTGGTCCACACCCCCTACATCTCGCTGGTCAACCTGATCTCCGGGCACGAAACCGTCAAGGAACTCATCGCCTACCGCCCCGATGAGCTGCAGGCGGCCCTGGACGAGATACTCGACGGCCCGGTCCGCGAAAAGATCCTGGCCGACTACCGCGACATCATCCAAAAACTGGGAGCCCCCGGTGCCGCCCGCCACACCGCCCGCCTGATGGCCGGCTATATGGGGCTGGCATCCCGACCCTCGTGCGACAATCAATAAACAAGATACACTATGAGTTCGAAAATCGCCGCTGAACTGCTGGGCCTGCTCGATGCCTCGCCCGTCAATTTCCTGGCCGCAGCCTACATCGAGGAACGGCTCGCTGAAAATGGATTCCAAGCCCTCGACCTGTCCCGTCCCCTGCCCAAGCTGCAAGCCGGACAGGGCTATTATGCCTGCAAGAACCACACCGCCGTCATGGCCTTCCGCTTGGGGACGAAACACCCGGCCGAGGCCGGTTTCAAAGTGATCTGCGCCCACAGCGACTCGCCCGGTTTCCGCATCAAGCCGGCCGCCGGCATCGCATGCGAAGGCGGCGTGCTCAAACTCAACACCGAAGTCTATGGCGGAGGCATCCTCTACACCTGGTTCGACCGGCCCCTGTCGCTGGCCGGCCGCGTGCTGCTGCGGAGCGACGATCCGTTGCATCCCCAGACCCGCCGCCTGCATATCCGCCGGCCGCTGCTCACCATCCCCCACCTGGCCATCCACTTCAACCGCCAGGTCAACGAGGGCAATCCCTTGAGCAAGCAGCGCGACATGCTGCCCGTGATCGGATTTGTCAACGACAAGCTGGGCAAAGACCAGGTGCTGCTCCGCCTGATCGCCGACGAGCTGAAAGTCAAACAGGAAGACATCCTGGATTTCGACCTTTCGCTCTACGACACTGAGAAAGCCTGCCTTTTCGGCCTCAACAACGAATTCATCTCCTCGGGCCGCCTGGACGACCTGGCCATGGTCCATGCCGGACTGCATGCCCTGCTTGCCAGCCGGGCGACTGCCATGACCCAGGTGCTGGCCGTTTTCGACAACGAAGAGACCGGCAGCGGCACCAAACAGGGGGCGGCCTCGCCCATCCTGCGCCAATTGCTCGAAAGGATCGTCGAGAACCAGGGAGCGGTCGAAGGCGGTCTGAGCCGCGCCGTGGAACAGTCGTTCATGATTTCGGCCGACATGGCCCATGCCCTTCATCCCAACTACCCCGACAAGCACGACCCGACCAACCATCCTGTCATGGGAGGCGGACCCGTCATCAAGATCAACGCCAACCAGAAATACGTGACCGACGCCGATTCGGCCGCCGTCTTTGCCGAGATCTGCCGCCGCTCCGGGGTCCCCTGCCAGTATTTCGTGAACCATTCCGACATGGCGGGCGGCTCCACCCTGGGCAACATCCTCACCTCCCAGCTGCCCATGCGGGGCGTGGACATGGGCAATCCCATGTGGGCCATGCACTCGGTGAGGGAAACAGCCGCCGTGGCCGACCAGGAGTACACCTGCCGGGCCTTCGAGACCTTCTATAATCTGGATTAGAAAACGAATTCGGCGCAGAAGACCGATTTGCCCTCGCACACCCCTTCAACGGTATAGACCAGGGCGTCGGCCGTGTTGCGCACCGCTTTGGACAAGACCACGGCATCCCCGGCACGGGTTTCGTGGTTGAAGTTGATGCTCAGGCTCTTGACAGGACGCTGTGAGGTCACCTCGTAGTCAATGCAGTCCATGCCCCACACCAGGTAGCGGGCATTGTTGGTGTGCCCCACGATATCGATGTCCGAATAGCCGATCACATGTGTCTTCACCACCTCGTGGGGCAAGTCGGCGGGCATGGTCACCTTGCCGCAAGGCTCGACGATGGCATCGCCCCCGCCCCGCGTGCTGAGCGGCAGGAGATGGGCCATTTCGTCGCTGCGGACCAGCCGGCGGGTCTCCGTGTTGATGATGAGCCACGAACTGGTTCCCACCACCAGGGGCCGGCGCTCGCTGTCCTGCAGCAGGAAGTCGCGCAGGAAGAACAGTCCGTTCTGGCCCTTGTGCCAAGTCTCGAGCAAGAGCTCCTCGCGCCAGAGGGCCGGGCGCAGGAACTTGAACTGCATGCGCGAAACCACCCAGGCCGTGTGCAACTTGAGCAGGGCCTCGTAGCCGAAACCCATTTCGTTGGCGGCCAGATAGGCGATCTCCTGGGCCATGTCCAGGAAGGCGGCCGGTTTCAGGCGGAAAAGGCCGTCGGTCTGGTAGCAGGGCACCTTGAGCGGCTGGAAATAATGGTTGTCCTGGATATAGTTAGCGGTCATTGTTCCCGAAAAAATCGTACTTGGACACAAAGTCGCCGGGCAGCGGCATCTCATAGACCGAGCGGCGCAGCAGGTCCTTGAGTTCCCCGACCGAGCCGCATTGCTGCTGTTGTTCGACCGAAATGGTCTCGCCTACCGCCAGCCGCACCAGCTTGCCTTTCTTGTTGTACATCTCGGCCGGCAGACGGGTCACGCGGATGCGCCAGTCGAGCAAGCCCAACAAGTAGAAATACATCGAATTGTGGTCGAAGAAACGCACCGGCACGATCGGCACCTTGACCTTGCGGATGATCTTGATGACATCGTCCTGCCAGTCGCGGTCGCGGATGCAGCGCTCTTTGAGCGAAAGGTCGGAGACGGCGCCCGAAGGGAAGAAGCCGATGGGATGGCCCTCGCCGACATGAGCCAGCACACTCTTGATGCCGGCCAGGCTCTCGCTGGTGGGCGAACGCTTCACATTGCCCTGCGGACTGACCGTGATGAACGAAGGCCGAAGGGGATAGATGCGGGTCAGGATCTTGTTGACCATGATCTTGTAGTCGGGCCGGAGATGTCCGAAGACATCGGCCAGCAGGATGCCGTCGATGTGGCCGTAGGCATGGTTGCTGACAGTGATGAAAGGCCCATCGGGCAGCCCGCCCAGCCGGAAAGAGTTGCCTATCTGGTAGTCGCCGCCGAATTCCCGAAGGATGTTGCAGGCGAAATCGGCCCCTTCCGAATAGTTGAACCGCTCGGTCGTGGCGCAGACCTTGTCGACCGCCAGCATTTTCAGCAATCCGCGGGCCAGCGCATGGCCGGCCTTGCCCCGGAAAATCGGGGCCGCCTGTTCCAGTTCCTGTATGGTGACAACCGAAGGCATAGTCTATTCTGTTTCTTTCGTGTTTTTGATTCTGCGGAAAATGACCCGCTCGTTCATCAGGAAGTTGAAAAAGCCGCTCAGGCAGACAGCCAGCAGGTTGCACAAGATGACATCCCAACGGAACAAGTACTGGATGAGCAGCAGAAAGCCCATCTTCAAAAGGAAGACGCCCATGCACGAGAGATTGTAGCCCAGGAAATGACGGACAAAGGACCGCACATTCTGGATGCTCAGCCGATCGTTCCAGATGAAGAAATAGGCGATGGTGAAATTGGTCAGGGCCGCCGCCTCGAAAGAGATGGCCGGCGAAATGATGTTGACCCCCACATAGCTGTCGGAGAACACATAGTCGGAACACAACCAGAGCACCAGCGTGTCAACACCGGTGCCCAGCAGGCTTGTGCTTGAAAACTTAAGCAACTTGACCAGCATCCGCAGCCAGGAGGCCTTACTAATCATGACGCTCGGGCAGGGGATCTTTTTTCGAGTAGTAGCGGATGTCCTTGATGATGGTCACCACGTAGATAACCGACAGCAGCACCAGCACGGCCAAGGCCAGATAGTCGAGCATGCCCACCGTTATGGTCGAGCCCCGCAGTACGAACTCACGGCTGTAGGCCGTAATGGGCTTGACATAGATGAGCAGCGTGTTGGCCACGATCATCAGCAGGCGGAACTCGGTCGGACCCAGGCTGAAGTAGGTCAACTTGAACTCGCCCTTCAGATGGGTGTTGGTCGTCACGTTCAGGGTGATCATGATGTAGAGCAGCAGACAGAGCACCGCCAGGTCGAAATGGACCAGCTGCGAGAGTCCGATGCCCAGGAACATGAAAATCTCGTTGACCACATCCATGGTATGGTCCACGTAGAAACCGTAGATGGGCCGCTGCTGCTTGCGCACGCGGGCCAGGGTGCCGTCCAGGGAGTCGCCGTACCAGTTGATGACAAAACCCAGGGAGGCGATCCACAGGTATTTGATATTCAGGTCGGACAACATATAGCCGGCACCAATGACGATGGCGCCCAGGGTGCCCATAAAGGTCAGCATGTCGGAATTGACCCAGCGGGGCTGCCTTTCGGCCAGCCAGACCAGCGCTTTCTTCTCTGCAGCATTGAGCACAGAGGTCTGTATTCTCACTGTTTTAGTTTCGTCCATGACTATACGGTTTTGATATAGGTTCTTGCACGTTTGTTCTGTTTATATTCGAAATAGCCCCAGAGGTTCTGGACATTGACATTGTCGGCCAGTTCACGGGTGCTTTCGACAAAATGCACGCCGTTTTTCTGAATACCCTGGGCCAGTTTGTCGAAGATCATCGCATTGAGGCCCTTGCTCTGGTATTCGGGAGAAATGGCGATGAGCAGGGCGTCGAGCGTGTCGTTCTTGCGCAGGGCGCGCAACACGTGGATGAAGCCGAAAGGCAGCAGGCGGCCGCCAGTCTTCTGCAGGGCGCGGGCCAGCGAGGGGATGCAAACGCCGAAGGCCACCACCTCGTCCTGCTCGTCAAGGATGATCGAGGTGAAATCGGGGTTGAGGAAGGGGAAGAACTGCTTCTTCAGGTCGGCGCACTGGCCGGGGGAGAGCTCCGAAAAGCCGTGCAAGGCCGAATAGCAGGCATTCATGCACTTGAAGGCACCCTCGAGATAGGGCAGGATGTCGGAGTGTTTGCGGATGGGGGCCTCGTGCACTTTCTGCTTCTTGGCCACAATATCCGACAGGCGGTGATAGCGTTCGGGGATGACCTCGGGCACCGAGATCAGGTATTCCACATAGTCGGTACCCTTTTCAAAACCGTACGCCAGCAGATGGTCCTCGTAGTAAGGGGCGTTGTATTTGCCGTAGGCGGTGGGCAGCTGGTCGAAGCCTTCCACCAGGACGCCCGTCACGTCGAATTCCAGGAAGCCCATCGGGCCCTCGAGCTTGTCCATGCCCATCTCACGGGCATAGGCGGTCACCTGGTCGAACAAGGCGGCGGACACCTGTTTGTCGTCAATGAAATCTATCCAACTGAAGCGGCAGATCTTCTCACCCACCTTGGCATTGTAGCGGTGGTTGACGATGCCGGCGACACGCCCGACGACACGGCCTTTTTCGTCATAGGCCATCCAATACTTGCCTTCGCACACTTCGAAAGCCTTGTTTTTTCCGGGAGTCAGGGTATCCATGTCGGCGGATACCAGCTGGGGGACATAGAACTCGTTTCCTCTATACAGTTTATTGGGGAAGTCGACGAAGGTTCTGAGCTCGGAACGGCTCGTCACTTCCTTAACAGTTACCATCATAACATTACCTGTTTGAAAGTTCCAGTTATCACGATTAAGCGACAAAAGTAGGGAAAACATCGGGAATCAAAAAATTTAACGGAAGAAAATTCTCTTGTTTCTATGCTCCACTTGCACTACCTTTGTATTTCATTATATCCATACAATGGGAAAGATTATCGCTATTGCCAATCAGAAAGGCGGTGTCGGAAAAACCACGACCACCGTCAACCTGGCCGCATCGCTGGCGGTGCAGGAAAAGAAAGTGTTGGTGGTAGACGCCGACCCGCAGGCGAACGCCTCCTCCGGTCTGGGCGTTGACATCCGGCAGCTCGAGACGACCATCTACGAGTGCATGATAGACCAGGCCGACCCTAAAACCGCCATCAGAAAAACCGACATCGACTACCTTGACATACTACCTTCGCACATCGACCTGGTCGGCGCCGAACTGGAGATGATCCAGCTGCCCGCGCGCGAGACCATCCTACGCAAGATACTCACGCCGCTCAAAGCCGACTACGACTACATCCTGATCGACTGTTCACCCTCGCTCGGCCTGATCACGGTCAACTGCCTCACGGCGGCCGACTCGGTGCTCATCCCCGTCCAATGCGAGTATTTCGCCTTGGAAGGCATCACCAAGCTGCTCAACACCATCCGCATCATCAAGGGCCACCTGAACACTGCCCTGGAGATAGAAGGCTTCCTGCTCACCATGTACGACGGCCGCCTGCGTTCGGCCCGGCAGGTGGCGGACGAGGTGCGCAAGCATTTCAAAGGCTTGGTGTTCAATACGGTCATCCAGCGCAATGTCACCCTTTCCGTGGCACCCAGCCACGGCGAGCCCGCCCTGCTCTACGATGCCGACTCCAAGGGCGCCATCGACCACATCCAGCTGGCGCTTGAAATCATCAGAAAAAACAACTGACTATGGCCAAAAGACACGATTTGGGAAGAGGGCTCGACGCCCTGATCAGCACGGAAGACATCCAGACGGTCGGTTCCTCCTCCATCAACGAAATAGACCTTGCCAAGATCCATCCCAACCCCGACCAGCCCCGTAAGGACTTCGAACCGGAGGCCCTGGAGGAATTGGCCGCCTCCATCCGTCAGATAGGCATCATCCAGCCCGTCACACTGCGCAAGATGGACGACGGAAGCTACCAGATCATCTCGGGCGAACGACGCTACCGGGCCGCCAAATCGGCGGGGCTCAAGAGCATCCCGGCCTACATCAAGACCGCCGAGGACGACAACGTCATGGAAATGGCGCTCATCGAGAACATCCAGCGCGAAGACCTCAACGCCATCGAAGTGGCCCTGGCCTACCAGAAACTGTCGGAGGTCTATCACCTCACCCACGAGAAGCTCAGCGAACGCATCGGCAAGAAGCGGGCCACCATCACCAACTACCTGCGCCTGCTCAAGCTGCCCGCCGAGATACAGATGGGGCTGAAGGACAAGAAAATAGACATGGGTCATGCCCGGGCGCTGCTGAGTCTCGACAGCCCCACGGCCCAACTGGCCCTCTACGAAGACACTGTCCGCCACGGCTACTCCGTGAGGCAGGTGGAGAGCCTGGCCCGCCGCATCCAGGAAGGCCGGCCCTCGAAAGCCGAGCGCCAGGCCGGACGCAAACAGGCCACGGCCGCCTACAGCGAACTCCAGCAGCTGCTCAGCGACAAACTGGGCGCCAAGGTCCGCCTCACGGTCGATGAAAACGGCCGGGGCAGCATCAACATTCCCTTCAAGTCGGAAAAGAAACTGGAGGAGATCATGAGCCGCCTGGACAAAATCCTTTAAACCCACCGAATTGACTGCCCGATATCACTTCCGTCGCCCTTCTCCGGCCTTCTGCCTCAGACTGCTGTGCTGCCTGGGACTGCTGCTGCCGGCCCTGACGCTGCGCGCCCAGGAAGCCGATACCACGGCCGTGACCGACGGCAGGGCCTTTCTGCAACCCATCGACACCCTGCGCCTGGAAGCGGGCCAAGAGGGGGAGATGGTCCTCGAGACCGACAGTTTCCGCCTCGAAGGGCAAGTGCAGCAGACCCTTGTCATCGACACCACCGAGTTCCATCCCGATTCGAACAAGGCCCTGTGGTATGCCGCCCTGTTCCCCGGACTGGGGCAGTTCTACAACCGCCGCTATTGGAAACTGCCCATCGTGGCCGGCGGCTTTGTGGGCGTCACCTATGCCATCTCCTGGAACAACAAATACTACAACGCCTACACCAACGCCTACCGCGACCTGATCGACAAAGACCCCGCCACCAACTATTACCAGGAACTGCTGCCGCCGGGAGCCTCCTATTCCGCCTCCCAGATGAACACGCTGTTCAAGAACCGGCAGCTGCATTTCCGCCGCTACCGCGACTTGAGCATCATCATCGGCGTGGCCTGGTATATGATCTGCATCCTGGACGCCTACGTCGATGCCGAGCTGTTCGACTTCGACATCAGCGACGACCTGAGCCTGCAATTGGGCCAACCTGCCGGCGGCCAAGCCTCCGACTACGCATTGACCCCCGCCATGAACTACAGTCCGGGAGCCTCACCCTCCTTTTTCTCCTGTTCCATCAAATTCTGAACCGCCATGAAAAAAGCCCTTGTCCTGATCATTTGCTGTTTGGCCGTGCTCGGAGCACAAGCCCGCCTGACGCTGTTCAAACCCAAGGCGGCCACTCCCCGGCCGGCCGCGGAAACCGTTTGGAAGGCCGACACCGCCGAACTGATGGACAGCCTGGAGCTGATGGCCGCCTGGACGCCCCTGCCCGACACCCTGGAGCTGGTGCCCGAACTGGCCATCGAAACCGATTCGAGCGTCCTGCTGAACGACCCCGAACTGAATCCCTACGACTACATCGATACCAACATAGACAGCCTCTACTACGAGTGGCTGTGCCATGGCCTGCTGGGCCCCGACACCACCTGCATCGACCGTGACGACGAGGACGATCCCATCCCCGACATCGTCTATCGCGACCGGGTGGCCAACCTGCCCAACATCATCCCGGCCACCTACAACCAGATTGTGAGGCGCTTCATCGAGCTGTACATCTACCAGCGCCGCCAGCAGGTGAGCAACATGCTGGCCGTGGGCGAATACTATTTCCCCATCTTCGAGCAAGCCCTCGAAGAAAACGGGCTGCCCCTGGAGTTGAAATACCTGCCCGTCATCGAATCGGGCCTCAATCCCAATGCCATGTCCCGCGCCGGGGCCGCCGGCCTGTGGCAGTTCATCTATTCGACGGGCAAGGTCTATGGCCTGCAGATCAACAGCCTCACCGACGAACGCCGCGACCCGGTCAAATCCACCCAGGCGGCCATGCTCTTTTTGAAGGCCCTCTACGACATGTTCGGCGACTGGAACCTGGCCATTGCCGCCTACAACTGCGGCCCGGGCAACGTGCGCAAGGCCATCGCCCGCAGCGGAGGCAGCCGCGATTTCTGGAAGATCTACTATCACCTGCCCCGCGAGACCCGCAGCTACGTGCCCCTGTTCATCGCCGCCAACTATGCCATGTACTACCACGAAGCCCACGGCATCTGCCCCGCACAGCTGAACTACCGGCTGGTGGCCGACACCTTCATGATCCACCAGAACATGCATTTCCAGCAGATATCGGATGTTTGCCACGTCCCCATCGAGAGCCTCAAACAGCTCAATCCGCATTTCCGCAACAACATTGCCCACGGCACCGCCGACAAGCCCGGCATCCTGTACCTGCCGGCCGAATACACGCCCACCTTCATCACCTTCCAGGACAGCATCGCCAACTACAAACGGCAGGAGCTGCTCACCGCCAACCTGAGCAAGGCGCCGGCCAAGGCGGGCAACCGGGCCGAGGGGGAAGCCATCGTCTATCGCGTCCGGTCGGGAGACAACCTCTACAACATCGCCCGCAAGTACCATGTCACGGTCAAGCAGCTCAAGACCTGGAACAACCTCAAGAGCGACATGCTGCGGGTCGGACAACGCCTCATCATCTATTAACCCAAGCGCTATGGAAGTCGAACAGAATCCTGTGGAAAAAAGCCCCGAAGACCTGCAAGTCGAACAGGAGTTCCAAGCCCTGCTGGACGATTATCTTCGCTCGAACCACCGCAAGAAGGTGGAGATCATCACCAAGGCCTTCCGCTTTGCCGAAAAGGCCCATCGCGGGGTCAAGCGCCGTTCGGGAGAGCCCTACATCCTGCATCCGCTGGCCGTGGCCCGCATCTGCTGCGACGAGATAGGCCTGGGTTCCACGTCCATCTGCTCGGCCCTGCTGCACGACGTGGTGGAGGATACGGAATACACCATCGACGACATCCGCCACAACTTCGGCGACAAGATAGCCTCCATCGTGGAGGGCCTGACCAAGATCTCGGGCGGCATCTTCGGCGAGCAGGCCTCCACCCAGACCGAGAATTTCCGGCGCCTGCTGCTGACCATGGCCGAAGACATCCGCGTGGTGCTCATCAAGATGGCCGACCGACTGCACAACATGCGCACCCTGGAGGCCATGCTGCCCCGCAAGCGCGACAAGATCGCCAGCGAAACGCTCTACCTGTACGCTCCCCTGGCCCATCGCCTGGGCTTGAACAAGATCAAGACCGAGCTGGAAGACCTCAGCTTCCGCTACGAGCATCCCAAGGAATACCGCGAGATCGCCGAAAAGCTGGCCAGCACGGCCGAAGACCGCGAAAAGCTCTACCAGACCTTCAAGGCGCCCCTGCTCAAGGACATGGACGAACTGGGCCTGAACTACACCATCCGTGGCCGCGTCAAGTCGGTCTATTCCATCTGGCGCAAAATGCAGACCAAGAACCTGCAGTTCGACGAGATCTACGACATCCTGGCCGTCCGCATCATCTTCGAATCGCCCGAGGAGATGACGCCCAAGGAACTGCTGGCCTGGGAAAAGAACAAGTGCTGGGACATCTACGCCATCGTCACCAACCTCTACCGGGCCCACCCCGACCGCCTGCGCGACTGGATCAACCATCCCAAGGCCAACGGCTACCAGGCCCTGCACACCACCGTCATGGGGCCCTCGGGCGACTGGATCGAAGTGCAGATCCGCAGCAGCCGCATGGACAACATCGCCGAAAGGGGCTTTGCCGCCCATTGGAAATACAAGGCCGGCGAGGTGGAAGAAGAAAACGAGCTGAACCGCTGGATTCTCACCATCAAGGAGATCCTCGAGCATCCCGAGCCCAATGCCATCGACATGCTCGACACCATCAAGATGAATCTCTTCTCGTCGGAAATCTTTGTTTTCACCCCCAAGGGCGAAATCAAGACCATCGCCCAGGGGGCCACAGCCCTGGACTTCGCCTTCGAGCTGCACACCGAGCTGGGCTACCACTGCATCGGCGCCAAGGCCAACCACCAACTGGTGCCCATGAGCTATGTCCTCAAGAGCGGCGACCAGATCGAGATCCTCACCTCCGACAGCCAAACCCCCAAATACGAATGGCTGCAGTTTGTCTCGACCGGCAAGGCCTATGCCAAGATCCGCACCTGGCTACGCCGTGAGAACAAGACCGCCTTCAAGCAGGCCGAGACCACCCTGGCCGAGTACTTCTCGCGCAACCGCCTGGCAGCCTCGACCGAGAATTACCAGGCCCTGATCGAATATTTCAAATGCAAAAGCCGTGACGACCTGCTCTTCAAACTGTCGAGAGATGAAATACAACTCAGCGACGCCGTGATGCAGGAGGTGTTCCGCAAAAGCTCGTCCAACATCCTGGTCAAATACTTGCAGCTGGCCTTCGGCCGCAGCGGCAAGAAGGACGAAATGCGCGACCAGGCCGATGCCAAGGGCGTGCACCAGCTCACCGAAGAGGCCGTGCAGGGCCGTTACAAACTGGCCCCCTGCTGCCAGCCCATCCCCGGCGACGAAGTGGTCGGCTACCTGGAAAAAGACGGCACGATCTCGGTCCACAAACAGCTCTGCCCCGAGGTGATGAAGCTCAAGAGCATCCACGGCAACAACATCATCTCGGCCCAATGGGCCACCCACAAGATGATGTCCTTCCCGGCCGATTTGGAAATCACCGGCTCGGACGAAATCGGCGTGCTGGCCCAGATCTCGCGCATCATCTCGTCGGACTTCTCCTTCAACATCAAGACGCTGCACATCGAGACCCACGACGGCATCTTCAAGGGCTACATCTCGCTCTATGTCCACGACCTGGAAGACCTCAACCTGCTCATCGCCAAGCTCAAGGGACTCAAGGCCATCAGCTCCGTCTCGCGCATCGTCCAGAAGAAGGAACTCTCCTGACCGGACACCCC
>JAGDCW010000025.1 GCA_017958305.1 Bacteroidales bacterium
GCATCCTGCAGGAAGCCGACGACATCTTTATCCAGGGCGTGCGCGACTGGGGGCTCTACGACCAGGTATGGCAGGCCGGCGTCATTCTGCTGCCCGTACAGTCGGTCGGTGTAATGGGCGACGAGCGCACCTACGAACAGGCCGTGGTACTCAGGGCCGTCACCTCTTCGGATGCCATGACCGCCGATTGGGCCCATCTGCCCTACGACTTTTTGGCCAAGATGTCCAATGAAATCATCAACAAAGTCAAAGGCGTGAACCGCGTGGCCTACGACATCAGTTCCAAACCCCCTGCCACCATCGAGTGGGAATAACAAGGCAAAAGGGCGGCCCGGAAAACCGGGTCGCCCTTTTGTTTGGAGGTTGATGACAGGTTTAGTAGCCGAACAGCGTCTCGAGGCTGAGCCGGGTCACCGGACCATAGCTTTCGAGTACCTTGAAATCGACATCGTTTTCATCGCCCAAAATGCCGTAGAAACAAGGACGCCCCTTGATGGTCTGCTGCTGGAAGGCCTTGACATCTTCCAGGGTGATGTCCTGAATCTTCTCGAACAAGTATTTGTTGATGTCGTAGTCGAGATTCAGGTCTTCCATATCCAGGTAATGGCCCATGATGGCATAGCGGGTCACACGCTCGGTGCGCAGACGGGCATCCATGCCGTCCTTGGCCAGGCGGAAGGCAGCCTCCGACTCGGGCATGTTGTTCAGGATCTCGTCAAAAGCCTCCAAGGCATCTTTCATCTTGTCGGTCTGGGTGCCGATCACAGTGATCATCGTGTAGGGTTTGTCGGCCTTGCCGTACGAGGCATAGGCAGCCCCGGCCGAATAAGCCAAACCGCGTGCTTCGCGCATCTCCTGGAAGACGATGCTATTCATGCCGCCCCCGAAATACTCGTTGTACATTTCGCGGATCGGTTCCTTGGCGACATCGTAGGCTTCGCCCAGGTTGGAAGCCGATGCCATGTAGAGCTGCTTGGCATTATAGGGAGCGAAAAAGACCTGGCTTTTCTCCACCTTGACAAAGGGGAAGTCAACAGCCTGCGGGTAGTCGTTGAGAGAGGCCGGTACCTGATGCTTTTCAGCCAACTGGGCCAGCAGGTCCTCCTCGCTGAGCGGGCCGTAATAAAGGACACGATGCTTGTAGGTTTTCAGCGACTTGATGACCGACAGCAGGTCTTCGGGACGCAGCTGGGAGAGTTCCTTGTCAGAGAGGACATTGGTGGCCGGCGACTTGGGACCGTAGTTCAGATAGCCACGCAGACGGTTGAACACCTGGTTCTGGCTCAACTTGGCATCGCGGCGCGACTTGATCACATCGCCGATCATGTTGTAGAAGGCGGTGGGATTGTCCTGTGCATCGGTCAGCAGGTCTTCCATGAGGGCCAGCGCCTCGGGCATTTTCTCGGCCAGGCCGCTGATGGTGATGTCGGCATCCTCGGTCGTGGCGGTCATGCGCCAGTTGCAAGCCAGTTTGTAGAGTTCCTGCTGGATTTGCTCGGCGGTGTATTGGCTGGTGCCCAGATACTCCAGATAGGTGAATGCCAGGTTGAGCAGGCGGTTGTTGTTCGTTCCCATGTCGAAATGATAGGTCAGGCGGAACAGGTCGTTCTCCTTGTTCTGGACATAGAGCACGGGGATGTCCGACTGGGCCTTGCAGCGGCTCATGTCCTTGTCGAAATCGACAAAAACAGGCTCGATAGGCTTGACAGAGGAAGAAAGGATGTCCTGCAGGAACTGGCTCGAAGCGTCACGGTTGGTCAGGATGGGGGTAATGGCAGGCTTGGTGATCTTCTTTTCGTTCACATCCACTCCCTGACGCTTGTAAATCAGGGCATAGCCATCGTTGAGCCATTCGTTGGCGAATTTCACCAAATCCTCTTTCGTGATGGATCCCAGGCGGCTGAGGCGGGCCACTTCGTCCTGCCAGTCCACATGGTTGATGAAGGCATTGACAAACATGTCGGCGCGGCCTTCATTGGTCTGCATGCGCTGCATCTGCTGGAGCTTGAAGTTGTTGATGGTGGCCTCCAGCAAAAAGTCGTCGAACTTGCCGGCTTTCAGGTCGGCGATCTCGGCCAGCATCAGGTCTTTGACCTCATCGAGGCTCTGGCCCTGCTTGGGATAGCCCTGCACCAGGAAGGCACTGTAGTCGGCCATATCGTAGATGCCGCAGCCGGCACCCAGCACTTTCTGCTGCTGGTTCAAGTGTAGGTCGAACAGACCGGCCTTGCCGTTGGACACAATGCCGTCGATGAGCGACAGCATATCGTACTCGTTGCTGCTCAGGCCCGGGAAGCGCCACCCCATCGTCACATTCTCGGCTTCCAAACCATAGACCTCCGACACAATCGGTGCCTCGGCAGGTGTCTCCGGCTCGTAGGTGAGCTGGGGCAGATTGTCCGATGCCTTCAGATGACCAAAGTACTTCTTGATGATACGGATCATCCGATCGGGATCGAAATCACCCGACAGGCAGATGGCCATGTTGTTGGGCACATAATAGATATCGTAGAAATGCTTGATGTTGGTGATTGACGGATTCTTCAGGTTTTCCTGCGTGCCCAGCACCGTCTGCTGGCCATAGGGATGATGGGGGAAGAGCGACGCGAGCAGTTGCTCATAGACCTTGCGGCTGTCGCTCGTCAGGGAGCGGTTCTTCTCTTCATAGACCGTCTCCAGCTCGGTATGGAAACCGCGGATGACGACATTCTCGAAGCGGTCGGCCTGGATCTTGGCCCAATTCTCAATCTGGTTGGAGGGGATGTCCTCGGTATAGACCGTCATGTCGTAACCCGTGTAGGCGTTGGTGCCCGAAGCGCCGATGGCCATCATCAACTTGTCGTATTCGTTGGGGATGAACAGTTTGGAGGCTTCGTAGGAGACACTGTCTATCTGATGGTAGATGGCTTGGCGTTCGGCCTCGTCGGTCTTGGTGCGATACACTTCAAAAAGGGCCTCGATCTCGTCGAGCATGGGTTTCTCCTTTTCGTAGTCCATGGTCCCGAACTGCTTGGTGCCTTTGAACATGAGGTGTTCGAAATAATGGGCCAGGCCGGTCGTCTCTGCCGGATCGTTCTTGCCACCGGCACGCACGGCGATGTAGGTCTGGATACGCGGTTCGTTCTTGTTGACTGTCATATACACCTTCAAACCGTTGTCGAGGGTATAGATGCGCGCGTTCAAAGGATCGTTTTCGACCGTCTCGTAGGAGCGGTTGCAGCAGGCATTCAATGCCAGGAGCATCAGGGCGGCCAGCAGCCCGTAGGTGAGTCTTTTCATAGTTTTTGTGTTGGTTTTGAAATTGTCGGCCAAAGGTATTCAATTCTATCCTCACAGCCAAAACAAAAAAAGAGGAGCCAAGCCGAAGCCTGACTCCTCCCTCCAATCATGATCACAACCATTGTTATCTGATGAACAACAGTTCACGGTATTTAGGCAGCGGCCAGAGACTGTCATCGACTATCAGTTCGAGCTTGTCGATCTGGTAGCGGATGGTGTCGAGCTTCGGCTCCACAGTGTCGTGGTAGGCGATGGCCTTTTCACGTTCATCCTCGATCTTGTTGGCCTTCTTGCGGGCCTCGACCAGTTCTTCCACGCCCTTTTCGATGGCCGAAGTGCGTTCGGCAATCTCTTCGATGATCTTGAGGTTGCGGGCGTTGAGTTTGCCGGCTTTCTCGCCCGGGAATACGGTGGAGACACTGTCGACGTTTTTCAACAGGGCCGACTGATAGCTGGTGGCCACCGGGATGATATGGTTCATCGACAGGTCGCCCAGGACACGGGCCTCGATCTGGATTTTCTTCGTATAAGTTTCCCACTTCACCTCGTTGCGGGCCTCCAGTTCCTTCTTGGTCATCACACCCAGGCTTTCAAACATCTGCACGCTTTCGGCATCGAGATAGAGCTCGAAAATCTTCGGGCAGCTCTTTTCCACGTCGAGACCGCGTTTTTCGGCCTCAACGACCCACTCGTCGGAATAGCCGTTGCCATCGAAGCGGATGGGCTTGCAGGTCTTGATGTCTTCGCGCAGCACATCGATGATGGCGTGGA